>CAYOJI010000145.1:0-2559 GCA_964404225.1 uncultured Nitrospiraceae bacterium | reverse complement strand
AATAAAGTTGTGTCTAAGGGTAGAAAAAGGAAAGGAGGATATAGTTTGGACAGATAGACTTTTGAGATGATCAAAGACAAAGCTATTGAATCTATATTAAGCAAATACTTACAAGAAGGCATAAGACCTCAAGAAAAGATAGCAATACGTCAATTATTAGAGGAGCTACTTGATGAAATCATGAAAAGTGAGCGAAGCATATTTCTTGAAAACAGTATTAATAACAAAGGCAATGGATACTATCCTCGGGAACTAACCACTGGTTCATGGAAATTAAACCTCAATGTCCCCCGAGTGAGAAATGGAGACTTTAGACCTCACATACTTCCGAAACCTTATAAGAGAGTCGATGTGAGTTATATAGATTTATTAATGAGTCTTGTAATTAATGGATATTCTCCTGCTCAACTATTAATGTCATTAAAGGAATTAGGGCTTTCTTATTCTTCTGAGCAGATGGAAAAGATAAAGGAACATCTTATTGAGAGGCTAAATGACTTCAAGCGTAGAGAGCTACCTAATAAGGCTTTTGCGGTGTTTATTGATGGCTACCATACTGGGATTAAAGATAATCTAAAGGTAAGGAATGCATGTATTTATACAGTATTGGGGATAGATTTACATGGAAGGAAGGATGTATATGGGTATTACACATTTTTTGGTAGTGAAAACAGAGCAGACTGGCTAAAGGTATTCAATGATTTGATTGAAAGGGGGCTCAAAGAGATTGTTGTTATTGTAAGTGATGATTTCTCTGGGATGAATAGTGCAATAAAAGCACTATATCCATTGACAGAACATCAACTCTGTTATGTTCATCTACAGAGGAATGTAAGAAGGAATATGGCAAAAGAGGATGCTTCTTCATTCAATAAAGAACTGGAGAATATAAAACTAACAAGAGACTCAACAATCAATATGACCCCAATGGAAAAACTTTTCTCTTATAAGAAATTCCCAAAATATGTTGCTATCTTCCAAGTAATGAATCTTGAAAACTTTCAGTCTGATCTCCAAATCTTCTTTTCTAAATCTCTTTAATCAGGTGATGGTGATGTGTTAACCAACGACCCATAAATTTCAATTGAAGAAAAAAAATAAGGGATCTCATAAGAAGCGGATTCTTTTGAATCTGAACCATGAACCACATTATGTTCTATATCTGAAGCAAAATCTGCCCTTATAGTCCCTGGTTCAGCATCTTTAGGATTTGTTGCGCCTATAATCTTTCTGACCTTATTAATTACATCTTTTCCTTCAATAACCATTACTACAATAGGACCTTCTGACATAAAATCTGTGAGACTTTCGTAAAAAGGTTTTCCCTTATGAACAATATAAAATCCCTTCGCTTCTTCTTTAGACATCTTAAGCATTTTAAGTCCTGCAATCCTAAGACCTTGTTGCTCGAATCTTTTGATTATTTCACCGATCAGATTATTTTTTACACCATCAGGCTTAATAATCGATAATGTCCGCTCCATCAATTCCTCCGAATTATTTTATTCATATTCCTAATTGTTTTATCAATTTTTTCACAGTCGAATAAGACTTTTTTAATTGTATCTTTTCTTCTCTGGTAAGTTTTAACTCTACTATCTTTTCAATGCCTTCTTTTCCCAATATCACTGGAACACCCAGATACACATCCTTAAATCCATATTCACCGTTAAGATATGCAGCACATGGTAATAGTCGCTTTTCATCAAAAATAATAGCTTTAATCATCTTGAAAGTAGATGCTGCAGGAGCATAATAAGCACTACCAGTTTTAAGAAGAGAAACTATTTCTGCCCCACCTTTTCTTGTCCTTTCAATTAAAAAATTAATCTTCTTTTTCGGAAGAAGTTCAGTTAGTGGGATACCTTTTACAGTAGTAAATCGGGGAATAGGAACCATATCATCGCCGTGTCCTCCGAGGATAAGGGCGTCTATATCTTCAGGTGAAACCTTTAATTCCCAAGATATAAATGCCCTCAGTCTTGAAGCATCAAGGATTCCACCCATTCCCATAACGCGTTTACAAGAAAACTCCGTTGTTTTCCATGCAAGATGTGCCATTACATCCATAGGGTTGGTTACTACTATAACGATCGAATTGGGGGAATGCTTTGCTATTTCAGTTGAAGCTATTCTTACTATATCAGCATTTGCATGGAGAAGATCACTTCTTGACATGCCAGGTTTTCTCGTTAATCCCGCGGTAATTATAATTATGTCTGACCCTGCAGTATCATCATAACTATTTGTCCCTTTTATTATGGATGTAGAATTCCATAATGTACATGATTCTGCAAGGTCAAGTGCTTTCCCCTGTGGCATTCCCTCGACTATATCATAGAGAATTACATCAGCAATACTTGTAAATGCAATAAGTTGAGCTATCGCAGAGCCTACGTTACCTGCACCTATTATGGATATTTTTTTCTTCATAATAATAGCGGTCTGAAAATTATAAAAGAAAATTAAACCGAAAGTCTAATTGAAATCTGAATGGAATTGAATGAGGTTAGCATCACCTTTTCCGTGATAGGTCACGCAGCATATCTAACAAACTTT
>CAYOJI010000144.1:0-2571 GCA_964404225.1 uncultured Nitrospiraceae bacterium | reverse complement strand
TGTTTCTCTAAAATCACGCGGATGCCGTCGTAGTAGTAGAGGGTCTGATTGCCAGAATTATCCGTGGAAATGAGGCGGCGACCAAGGGCATCATATTCAAATTGATAATGAGCCGAGCGAGCATTAACCCAGACGTCTGTCATCCGGTCATCAAAGTTACAACTAAAATCTCTCATAGGATACCCGCCTTTCCCTTCCCAGGTCATATTGCCATTGGCATCGTAGCCATAAGTCCAGCTGCCCTGTTCAAGTCCAGCATTAACCACTCGCTGAGTCAGTTGATTAAGATTATTGTAAGAGTAAGTGGTGATAATAGTCTGAGAGCCGGGGAAATTTGTGAGCTGGGTGCGGTTACCGACAGAATCATATTGATAATCGTTATAGTTCATTTTTCCTCTTAACAAATTGGTTATGGTAAAATGTAAAATGAAGGTCTGACCCTGAATTTTCATAAAGAAGCTCGGATTTGAGGTCTAACCCCTCAACTTCCTTCTCTCTTAACCATTTGGTTATTAAACTGTAAACTTAAGGTCTGACCCCGCAATGTCACTAGATGACCCTCCAATATCCCAGCCTCTTTGATCCCAAAATTCACTTATAAATTTTTAATTCTTTGAAAACAATAAGGGATATGATTTTAACACGACTATCATAGTCATTCATTGAAATTCTCTCAATTTTCTCCTTAACTTTTGGTAAGGAATCTCTGAGAGAATTTTGAAATTTCCAAAAGTTTTTATCTTTCTCTAATTGAAGCTGAGCATAGTTGTTTGAATCGCACCAGGTGCTAATTATTTGTAAAGCTTCTATGCGGAAGATTGGTTCAGCATCGTCAATAAAATGTAAAAATTCAATTATATTTTCAGGCAATGATGGAGTTATTTGCCAATAAGGAGCGTCCCTACGCAAGTTAATCTGTTTTTTCCTAAAAATATTCTCCGTTTCATTTAATAAACTAAGATTAATATCAATTTTTCTTTGTAACTCTAAATCAGTTACTATTTTTGCTAAACTTTCAAATCCTAATTTCTGAATCTTTATTCCCCAATAGTATTGAGTAGATGTAAATGCTGATTCTCTTAAATGATTTCCAAAAGCTATAATTGCTAATCCCGTATCCATCGCACTTTTATAATTATTCTTTTGTGCAAAATCATTACCACAATAACTCATTGTCTTAGCCAATATTTCAAAGTATTTAAAATTAGGAAGCTTTCCTTTTAACAAATTTGCAAAAGGAGGATAATACTGAGTGAAGTCACAGGTTTTTATATGTGCTCCATCAAATATTTTTCCCAGTGCTTTCCGAATTATTGCTCTATTAGCAAGTAAGTTTATGTCAAAATTACTCTTTGCGCTTCCCTGGTCTTGTTCAAACAAGTTTAATGCCTCAACATAAAATTCGGCTGCATTTCCTGATATTTTTTGATTTGGTAAAAAACCTTGTAAGTTCATATCTGGAAATTTTAGGGCGATTATGTTTTCTCCCTTAAAAATATTGAGAGTTTGTTCGGCATTTGAAGAGGAGACTACTTTATATGAAATAACATCTACTATTCTGGTAATATGTTCTCTTTCTTTTATTAATGGGGTAAAAAATTCTATTAAATCAACAGACGGTGGAATGAAGAGAGTATGTTCAATCCTTATCTCACCATCACCTTGCCCAATTATTTTTGAGGGTTGAATATCACCAACCTTTTTACCATTCTGATCTTGAACCACAAGGGTTATAACCGCATTATTTGCTGAAGTTAATCTATACTTAATCTCAAATTCAAAGGAAACAGTTGTTCCTTTTATCAAATTTGTTCCTGGCGAAGGAGAAGCCCTTATTATTTTTACTAAGTCACTTTTATCTTCGCTACATCCACAAATTAATGTGAATATAAAAATAATCATTAAATTTAATTTCGTATATCTCATTAAATTCCCCTTTTTATAAATATACAGCTGGATAGTAAATTAAACTTTATTATATTAGCTATGACTTAAAAATCTTAGTTACCAAGGCATTTGTAATTCACAATTTTGAATACATCGCCAATAACCAGGAGAACCTCCTTGCCATCTTCTTGCACACGCTTTATCGCAATCAGTGCCTGGTTCACCTGGAGGAACACCTGGTGATGGGCTAGGTGGTAGCCCACATTTCTCTTCGCATAATGCTTCAGCGAGTTCATTGCATATTCTCTCACAAGGAATCGGATTTGGAATAAGGTGTGGAGGAAGCCAGGGCGGGAGAACAGGGTCAACAATTGGATCAAGTGGATTAGGACAATAATTGCAGAGCATCGCACAAATTAATCCTCCTATCGCTTGACAAGCAAATGCTTCACTACAAGCTAACCCCATCACATCTATGTATCTTATTGGATTATTGTTAGAATACAAATACAGATTGAAATTTATACCATCCTTTGTGAAATCTCTTCTTAAAATGTCAAATGTAATGAATCGTCCAAGTTTAGGTTCATACCAACGTTTATAGAAGTAGTAGAGGTTGATGGGGGGGGAGAATTCTTTGGTGGTGAGGTGGTAGCCGCTCTGAGAGCCTTCCAAAACATTTCC
>CAYOJI010000143.1:0-2605 GCA_964404225.1 uncultured Nitrospiraceae bacterium | reverse complement strand
TTTCTTGAAAACAGTATTAATAATGGATACTATCCTCGGGAACTAACCACTGATTCATGGAAATTAAACCTCAATGTCCCCCGAGCGAGAAATGGCTACATTTGATAAAGCCGGTATATCAAATAAAAAAGATTAGAGATGAAAAAGTTCATAATTGCATTACAGTTTTTAACAATTATTCCATTAAATAAAAATTTAAGCATTGAAAAATCTGAGATTCCAAGATGCTCAATTGCATTTGTTCCAGTTGGCATAATACAAGGGATAATCCTTGTTTTGATTTACTTAATAATTAATCGATTCTTTGATAACGAGATACTTGCAGGAATTATATTAATGACTTCTGTTTTATATAACGGTGGCTTTCATATTGATGGACTTTCAGATACTTTTGATGGTATTGCAATGAATGGCGATAAAGAAAAAAAGCTTTCTATCATGAAAGATGGTACAGCAGGACCGATTGGTGTTACCGCGATCTTTTTTGTGCTTCTTTTAAAATTTCTTTCTATAAAAAACCTTATGCTTTATCCTTCATCAGTTTTTTACACATCAATTCTTCTAATGCCCGTCTCTTCAAAGATGTCAATTATCATTTCGATGTTTCAAGCTAAACCAGCAAAACAAGAAGGCATGGGAAATCTATTTATAGGAAAATTAAAATTTAAAGAAGTCCTCATCTCTCTCTTAATTGCCATTATCCTATTTTTATCATTAAAATTAATTTTGAATCATTCCCTTCAAGTTATGGACTTTTTTTTCTCTGGCCTTTTAATTGTTTTGCTATACATCTTTTGTAGAATATCAATCATTTTGTTTAATAAACAATTTGGCGGCCTTACAGGAGACACACTTGGAGCAATAAGCGAAATTTCAGAATTATTATTTTTATTTTTTGCCTTAATATGGTATAGGGTTTTTAATTAACATAAAAAATGCATTTAAAACAAAGCAGATGTTGCAAGAAAATTTATTTTTCGGGGGCTTTACCCCTTCTTGTCTTTAGCTGAGTTTGATATTGCAGAAAGTCGGTGTTTCGATTAAACTCTTTCGCGTAGAACTCAACAGAGTTGTTGACGCTTCAAACCCTTTCACTTCCTTCCTTTAATCCGCACTTTCAATCTTTGGTTCAATAGTGCAACTTTCAAGTAGAAATAAATGATATGTTTGGATTTTTTCCATTTGTTAACCGGGATAATGTCCTAACTCAACAGAGAAACATCAACAGAGTAATTCCTTGACAACATAAGGTTTTTAATCAATAATTAAATCATAAAACTCCCATCTTTCCCAAAGAGGTATCAGTTATGGTAGTAAAGGTTGGTAAAGATGGGTTAGAATGGGCTGTATTCCTGAATATCAAGATTTGTAAGACCTGCTTCTTTTGCTATTCTTACTACTTCATTGTATTCTTCGCGTGTTATTCTCCTGTTTATCTCGGGGTACTCAAATGCCTTATACATTGGTCTATACTGGGACATTATATTAAGATAAGTGTCTTTTGGAAGGTTTTTCGCTATCCAATCAATTATCTCTTTTGACCCGCTTACGTTGTTGGGCATAACGAGATGTCGAATCATAAGACCTCTGTACATAAGACCATCTAAAGCAGGTTTAGCCACTCCTACTTGACGATGCATTTCGAGTAAAGCTATCTTTGTTATTTCAGGATAAGTGTATGCATCTGATGAATATTTTCCTGCCATCTTCCCATCTGAATATTTGAAGTCAGGAAGATAAATGTCTATTATTCCATCGAGCTTTTTCAGTATCTCTATTCGTTCCCATCCGCAGGTATTATAAACAAGAGGAAGCCTTAGTCCTCGACCCGCTGCGATATCAACAGCAAGAACAATATGTGGAGAATAGTGAGTGGGAGTAACAAGATTAATATTATGACATCCTATTTTTTGAAGTTCAAGCATCATCTCTGCCAAGTCTTCAATTTCTCTTGGTTTGCCCATACCACCTTGGCTTATTTCCCAGTTTATGCAAAAGACACATCTAAGACCACAATTTGTGAAGAAAACAGTACCTGAACCTCCTTTCCCAACAAGAGATGTTTCCTCTCCGTAATGCGGGTGGAAGGATGAAACCTCAAGCTGTGAAGATGCTTTACAGAACCCTCTCTCTCCTTTAAGACGATTAACCCCACACTCTCTTGGACAAAGTCTGCAATTCTTCATTATCTCCCATAGCTCTTTCCCCCTTTTTCTTAATTCACCACTTTTGTGTAGTCTTAAATAGGTAGGATCAAAATTAGGGTCAATATTAGCTTCTATATGTTTACTCTTGATAGTTGAATCCTTTTTGCACCCATAGTTTAAAATAAAAGGGGGACAAGATGCTGTGACTATTAAATAAACACAAGATTTTAAAAAATTTCTTCTTGATAAAAATTCCATATATTAATTTTACACCTAATATACGATATAGTCACTACCCTATCGACACAGGATATATTGGTTATGACTAATTTTAACCAATTTTGACGCTTATGTATTTTTCTATGTTAAAATATGCTTGATTTTTTAAATGCTTCAAAAATAAGAAGCCCCCTTAGCTCAGTAGGATAGAGCACAGGTTTCCTAAACCTGGTGTCGCA
>CAYOJI010000142.1:0-2613 GCA_964404225.1 uncultured Nitrospiraceae bacterium | reverse complement strand
TACATAATGAATTTATGGTTGTCCCCAGATGAGTCTGCATGTTCACTAAATTTGTCTTAAATGCTTCGTGGACTGTGTCGTGCAGTGGATGTGCAGTGTCGTTACAGATGGCAGTAAATAGGGCAAACTCATGAGTATCCAATACTCCATTTTCATTTAGGTCTGCTAATGTTGGATTCAAGAATGCAAATGGATAACTGCTCGAAAAGAACCATCGTGAGAGGAGGTCCATCCATCGGTCCATATTGACCGATGAATCTGTTACAGGACCGTCTGGCGAACCTGCCCAGGTAGTATTTGCTGGGGCATCCGCCCATGCTCCTGCGACGAGGAGCCACAGACACATTTGGAAACCGATTACCATCTTGAGCTTTTTCATAAGCCACTCCTTCTCGTTTTGGGTTTTAGTTAGTTAATAATGCATTTTGTAAGTGCAGAATAATGCCCTCAAACTTATTTTTCTTTCACTATGTTTATGAATAACATAAGTCATAAATTCAATTTACTATATTTCATTTTAAATGTCAAGCAAATTTTAAATATTATTTTCAATAATTATTACTATTTTTTCTATCCTCTTGATAAATAAAAAATTATTAAACTTAAAATGAGGGTTTTTTATCTTATACAGTACTATCCGCAAGGAGAGTTTACAGGACTTTTTTCAAAAAGTTTAAGAGGTATTTATAAGTATTTAACTGTTTTTTTTATTTTTTTAATAAAAAATGATGTCCCATAGAGAGAGTGTGCAAAATAAGTTTTCCAGTGGTAATACGAACAGATGATTGGATAGAGTTGGGATTTTTATTCTTTATGTTCTTTTTTGATAGAAATACCTGCTTGGTTTAGCCCCTCTATGATTTTATCTTCATACTCTGAAATTGAGATTCCCCCCTCTTCCGCAGAAATATAGGCATTGACCTCTACTTTTTTAAAATATTCTTGTAATAGGTTGACTATTTTTGCGAAATCGGATAATTTTCCATTAGGAATTCCCAACTCTAAGTTAATATTCTCATAGTATTTTTCATATTTATTGGTAACTTCTTTAATTTTTTCTGTTTGTGGTGGTTTTGGGGTATATTTACATTCTATTTGTGTATGGGGATGTGCATCAAAAGACTTATCTTTACACAGTTCTGCCTTTATTAAGGCTTCACCTTCTTCAATACATGGTTCAATATAGGGTGTAGCATCTTCTTTGAAATTTTGAGTGTCTATTGTTCCATTTTTTAACTTTCCAATACCGAAAAGCCCCTGTTTGACTCCCTCTTTAATAGAATTTTTGAAAACTTCCTTACTTACAATTCTTATTTCTCCTGGTGTTTTATAAAATGATTCAAATATATTCTTCGTTTCAACATAATCTTTACTGGCAAGATACTTATCTTTAAGAATCAAAGGACTTAACTTTTCAAGTAGCTCGCTTTCACTTTTTAGTCTATCGTATACCTCTTTATCTATGCTTGAGTCCTTTCCGTAAGTTGAGATACCTAAATCAATTTCCTTAAGACCTTCTTTTCCGGGTAGAAGAACTAAACGATATAAATTTCGTATATCACTTTTTATATCAGCTTCTGCCTTTTTTATTTTTTCTTTGACTTCTTTTTTCTGGTTTTCTGTAAGAGAGAGAGTTTTATCTTTATCTATAAGTTCCCATCCTAATTTCTTTTTCAGAGATTCATTAAACCTATGCCTTTCAGAGTCCGATGGACACAAGAAGATGACGGTATTTCGAAAGATTCTTGATGAAATACCATAGTTTTCAATAAAATGCTGTGCCTTGTTTTTATCTTCTAAGACGAGAAGTTTAATCTTTTCTGTGTCGGGAACATCTTTAGAATCTTTAGGCCAAATATAAGTATCAAAATATTTTTCTCTAAAACATTGTTGTAAGATTTCTTTTTCTTCAGCCTTTAGTCTGTCGGGCTCTAATGTTTCCATCTTGTTCAAGAGCATACGATTCATATTGGGTTGATTGGTAAAGAAAAGCCCTGAGTCAGAAAGGTAAAATAGATTTTCTTTAAGTTTTGTAATGGCTTCGGTTACTATGGTGCTTGGTATTGATGTATCTGAACAGGAAAGTTTTAAATCAGAGATACTTGCTCCCTTTTCTGGACCGCCAGAAAATGAATGCAAGAAAATAGAGGCAGCTATCTTCGTTCCAAATGAAAATGCGTTATAAGCATCACCTAGATTTCTGTTTACTTTTTTACTGCCCGAATCCTTAGATGTAATATCAGCATAGATTACGCTTTCATATTCTGCACCTATATGCTTAATTAACTCTCTCCTTATTTCTTCATTCTCAAGATCAAAATCACTTAATCTTATGAATGGGATGTTTTTTTCTTTTAAGCAATAAGTTACAAGTGCAAGAATTCGTAAAACTCCTCTTGTTCTCTGGAAGGTCGAAAGGCTACCCCAACGCTTGTATAAAATATCAATTACCTCAGGTTGAAAGGGATAGGACTTTAAAAACCTTTCTCGATAGAGTGGTTTATCTATTGGCAGTATTTTTTCTTTTTCTGCATACTCTAAAAAATTTTCTATAATTTCCTTTGCAGATGTTTCATTTATTCCTTTGAATAGCCTTCGTCTTATCACCTCCGA
>CAYOJI010000141.1:0-2651 GCA_964404225.1 uncultured Nitrospiraceae bacterium | reverse complement strand
GTTTCTGGGAGCTTGATAAATTTCTTGCTTCAAGCAGACATTATCCATCTATAAATTGGATGAGAAGTTATAGCCAATATGTTGATGATGTAAATGAATGGTGGATTACTAACATTGCTCCAGATTATAGAGAAGTAAGAATCAGAAGTTTTGAGATTTTACAGAAAGAGGATAAATTGCAGAAGATAGTTAAGCTTATAGGCTCTGATGCTTTACCTGATTCTGAGCAGCTTTATCTTGATATTGCAAAAATGATAAAGATTGGATTTTTACAGCAGAGTGCTTACGATGATATAGATACTTATTCTTCTCCAGAAAAACAGCTTAAAATTTTAAGGCTTATATTGAAATTTTTTGATAAATCAGTAAATTTAATAAAGAATGGTGTTCCTATCGCCATAATAAGGAATATGAAAATAATACCTTCAATTCTGAGAATAAAGATTTCTGTTCCTAATGAAGAACTTTCAAAGATTGATGATATTGAAAAGATTATGGATGAAGAATTTAAATCTATTGAAAATGAATATATGGAGTAGGGGGAAATAATGTTTGAAATTTCAAAAGAAAGAATTGGTATAAATTCTATCAAAGGGCCAATTTTAATCATAGAAGGCGTAAAAGGTGTTGGTTACGATGAGGTTGTTGAAATAAAGCTTGAGGATGGAAGTGAGAGAAGGGGAAAGGTTCTTGAGACGAGTGATGATTTTGTTGTTTTACAGCTTTTTGAGGGAACGAGCGGTATAAATCCAAAAACTTCAAGAGTGAGATTTGTAGGAAAGCCTTTAGAGATTGGACTTTCTGAAAAGATGCTGGGTAGAGTTTTCAATGGAACGGGGAAACCTATAGATAATTTATTTGATGTTATTCCAGAAACTTTTAGAAATGTAAACGGAGAATCATTAAATCCTGTTGTAAGAGAATATCCAAGAGAATATATAGAAACTGGAATTACTGCTATCGATCTTATGAATACGCTTGTGAGGGGACAAAAGTTACCTATATTTTCTGCCGCGGGACTTCCACATAATGAACTTGCTGCTCAGATAGCAGCCCAAGCAAAACTTCCTGGAGAAGAGGCTGGAAATTTTGCTGTTGTTTTTGCTGCTATGGGTATTAAAAATGATGATGCCTTTTTCTTTATAAATAATTTTGAAGAAAGGGGTGCTTTGAAAAACGTAGTTATGTTTCTTAATCTTGCCAATGACCCACCTATAGAAAGAATTGTAACTCCAAGAGTAGCATTAACTGTGGCAGAATATCTTGCTTATGATAAGGGGAAGCATGTACTGGTTATTCTCACAGATATGACAAGTTATTGTGAAGCTTTAAGAGAAATAGCAAATGCAAGGGGAGAAGTACCAGCCAGAAAAGGTTTCCCAGGTTATATGTATAGTGATCTTGCCACCATATATGAAAGAGCTGGTAGAGTTAAAGGAAGGACTGGTTCAATAACGCAGGTGCCAATTTTAACCATGCCAAATGATGATATTACTCATCCAGTACCAGATCTTACTGGATATATTACAGAGGGGCAGATTGTTTTATCAAGAGATCTGTATGGAAAAGGAATATATCCACCAATAGATGTATTACCTTCTTTATCAAGACTTATGAAGGATAGTATTGCCAAAGGTTATACAAGAGATGATCATCCACATTTGTTTATGCAGCTTTATGCAAGTTATGCGAGAGTAAAGGAAGTTAGGTCTATTGCTTCAATAGTAGGAGAGGAAGAATTAACACCAGTTGATAAAGCTTATTTGAGGTTTGGTAATGAATTTGAAAGAAATTTTATAGGGCAGGGTTTCACAGAGGATAGAACCCTTGAATATAGTCTTGGGTTGGGATGGAAAATGCTATCTATTCTTCCGAAGACAGAACTCTCAGGATTGAAAGAAGAAGAAATTGAAAAATATTATGTAGAACATGAAGAGGAAGTATGAATTTAGCTGAAATTGCACCAACTAAAACAAATTTACTTGAATATAAGGAGCAACTTGAGTTTTCTATAGAAGGACATGATCTACTTGAAGAGAAAAGAGAAGTTTTAGTTATGCATCTTTTGGAAATAGTAGAGAAGGTTAAAGATAAAAGGGAGCTTCTTGATAAAAAATTAAAGGATATGTATTATCAATTTAAACTTCTTAAACTTGAGTTTGGAGAACTTGGAGTGAGAAAGATTTTAATGGATAATTATGATAAGTTTGATAGACTTACAATTAATGAAAAAAGTATTATGGGGGTTAATATTCCAGTGGTTAAACAAAGAAAAAAGGATGAAAAGAAGATGAATTTTGAAAGCCTTACTTCTCTTGAGAGATTCAGAATTTATGATAAATTTTCAAAGAAATCAAAGGAATTAATTGAAGTGCTTATTCAGGTTGTTGAACTTGAAGCAAGAGCATGGAAACTTGCTTATGAAATAAAGAAGACTCAAAGAAGGATTAATGCACTTGAAAATATTTTTATTCCAGAGTTTAAGGAGATTATAAAATTTATTCAGGATACTCTTGAAGAGAGGGAGAGGGAGACTTTTTTCCAGATGAAAAGGGTAAAGGGGGAATAGGAGGTGTTCAGTGGGTAAGATTTATATTCCAATTACAGGGTCTCCAGAAGGTAAAAAAGCATATAAAAAGGCTTTATCTTTT
>CAYOJI010000140.1:334-2672 GCA_964404225.1 uncultured Nitrospiraceae bacterium | reverse complement strand
AAATGGGCGCTGTGTTGGGATGATAAAAATATAGGTGCAATGATGTTACTTGCTAAGATTACTGGTAAACCACAATATAAGGAATATATCGAAAGAAATCTTGACTTCTGGACGGTTGGTTTTGGTGGTTCAAGGGTAACCTATACTCCAAAAGGATTAGCTTGGCTTGATCAGTGGGGATCCTTAAGATATGCTACAACTACTGCTTTTGTAGCCTTTGTTTACTCTGATTGGAGTGGTGCAACAGCATCCAAAGCAGCAACATACAGAACTTTTGCAGAAAATCAGGTTAACTATGCTTTAGGTAGTGCAGGGAGAAGTTTTGTGGTAGGATTTGGAACAAATCCACCAAAGAGACCACATCACAGAACAGCTCATGCATCTTGGGCTGATAGTCAGACAATTCCAAGTTATCACAGACATACTTTATATGGTGCACTTGTTGGAGGGCCAAATTCAAGTGATAGTTATAATGATGATATTTCTGACTATGTATGCAATGAGGTAGCATGCGATTATAATGCTGGTTTTGTTGGTGCTCTTGCAAAAATGTATAGTCTTTATGGAGGAACTCCAATTGCAAACTTTAATGCGAATGAGACACCTTCTAATATTGAATATTTTGTGCAGACTTCTGTAAATGCAAGTGGTATAAACTTTCTTGAAGTTAAAGCTATACTCAATAACCTTACTGGTTGGCCAGCAAGAGTAGGAACAAACATTGTGTTCAGATATTTTATCGACATTTCTGAACTTATAGCAAAAGGATATACAGCAAATAATATTACCATTACTATGAATTATAATCAGGATAGTGGTTATACAGCTTCTTTAAGGCAGTGGAATGGCAATATATATTGCATAGAATTGAGATTCAATGGAAAAATCTATCCCGGTGGACAATCTGCATTTAAGAAAGAAGTCCAATTTAGGTTTGCGTATCCTCAGGATGTAACTAATAATAACGCAAACGATTTTTCCTATCAATTTATAAACAATATTGTATCTAATGGTTTGACACCTATTACAAACAATCCAAATGTTCCTGTTTATGAAAATGGTGTGAAAGTTTATGGTAACGAACCAGGGACATCTAGTTCCAGTTCAACATCTTCTATAAGTTCAATTGTTAGTTCTTCCTCTATAAGTTCAAGTATTAGTTCTGTATCTTCAAGCAGTATTAGTTCTATTTCATCTTCATCGAGTTCAGTAAGCAGCATTTCCAGTGTAATAAGTTCTTCAAGTTCGTCTGTATCATCAAGCTCAAGTGTAGTAAGTAGTGTATCTTCTGTAGTAAGCTCATCTTCGTCATCGAGTTCTTCTGTTGGGAATTATGTAACCATAACACTTCCATTCAGTTATGATGGAGCTGGAGAATTTTACTGGAAGACTGATAAATTTTCTAAGGTTGTTGACTGGAGTAGGTTTATAAACTCGTGGAATGTAGACATTCTTGAAATCAATGGAGTAAGCTATGCAAACAGATGGGTAGCACAACACAATATACCACCAGCAGCAGATGGTTTCTGGTATATAAGATATAAAGGTTCATACGCATGGAGCCATGTAGAAATTAAATAAAAAGAAAACCGGTGGGCTACCCCACCGGTAAAATAATAAGGAGGTTAAAAAATGAAAAAGAACACGTGTACATGGAAATTTATTTTAAGAGCTGTTGGGCTCTTAATACTTTTCGTTTCCTGTAGTTTAGGAAATAATCTTACAGAGAGGCAACCAGATGGCAATGAGGTTAATACTAAAGCTGTAACAGGAAAGTTTCTTGGCAACATATTCCCCGGTAGTACTGAGCCGACAAAGTTTTTACAGTACTGGAATCAAGTAACACCAGAAAACGCAAGCAAATGGGGTTCTGTTGAAAGTTCACGAGATCAGATGAACTGGAGTACCCTTGATGCAATCTACAATTATACGAGACAAAAAGGAATTCCAATCAAATTTCATACTCTTATCTGGGGTCAGCAGCAACCATCGTGGATGAATTCGCTTTCTACAGCCGAACAACTTGAAGAAATTGAAGAATGGTATTCAAATGTTGCGGTACGTTATCCAAATTTGGAACTTATTGATGTTGTGAATGAACCCTTACATGCTCCGCCTGATTATAGAAATGCTTTAGGTGGTAATGGTTCAACAGGATGGGATTGGGTTGTTAAATCATTCCAACTTGCAAGAAAATATTTTCCAAATAGTATTCTTCTAATAAATGAATATGGTATAATCTCTGATCCTTCTGCTGCAGCAAGATACACAAACTTAATAATGATACTTAAGAGTAGAAATCTTGTTGATGGAATTGGTATTCAGTGCCACTATTTTA
>CAYOJI010000140.1:0-324 GCA_964404225.1 uncultured Nitrospiraceae bacterium | reverse complement strand
GCTTGCTGCTACTGGTTTACCTATTTATGTTTCTGAACTTGATATTCAGGGAGATGATCAAACACAACTACAGAGATATCGAGATAAGTTCCCAATTCTCTGGGAGCATCCATCAGTTAAAGGTATAACTCTCTGGGGTTATATTGAAGGGCAAATGTGGGCTTCAGATGCACATCTTTTAAGGTCAAATGGGACTGAGAGACCCGCATTAACTTGGTTGATGCAATATGTTAAAGGTAGTTCATCAAGTAGTTCGAGTGTGTCTACTTCGATTAGTTCATCTGTATCGAGCATGTCAAGTATTAGTTCTGTATCTTCAATAAG
>CAYOJI010000139.1:0-2683 GCA_964404225.1 uncultured Nitrospiraceae bacterium | reverse complement strand
TATTTCAATATTATCTTTTATTATCCGGGCAAGTTCTATAACTGGTTTTATCTCCCTTTTATAGTGATTAAAGACATATTGTAAATAGTGGAGTGCTTCATAATGCGTAGCTGGATTTCTTTCTATTAATTTGCTAATAAAATATTCGATTTTATTATCCTGAATAGTATTACACTTCATACAACTTCAAAAATAAATTCGATCTCTAAAGGTGAATTAAAAGGAAGAACATTGACGCCTACCGCAGACCTAACATGTCTGCCTGAGTCACCAAAGATTTCGAGAAGTAAGTCAGAGGCTGTATTCAGGACTTCTGGTTGTTTTGTGAAATCATTCGATGAAGCGATGTAGCCTGTAATCTTTACGCACCTTTTTATTTTGTTGAGGCTTCCAAGATTAGATTTTAAAATTGATATTGCATTAATTGTAGCTATCCTTGCGTCTTCTCTGGCTTCATCAAGGCTCACATTTTCTCCAACTTTTCCTTGTCTGAGTAGCTTTCCGTCTATTAAAGGTAATACGCCGCTAAGAAAGACGAGCTTTCCTATCTTTATAAACGGAATATAAGAGCCAAGAGGGGAGGGAGTTGGTGGAAGCTTAATACATAATTGTTTAAGTTTTTCCTCAGCGTCCATTTCGGCATTTTTTCTTTAATTATTTTTTCATAATCCTATTTCTTCTGGTATTCCAATACGACCGAGAACTGCTGTCACAGCAGCGACAGCAGGATTAGACAAATAAACCTCACTTTCTGGATGCCCCATTCTTCCAATGAAGTTCCTGTTTGTTGTAGCAATAGCCCTCTCGCCTTTTGCAAGAATTCCCATATGTCCCCCGAGACAAGGACCGCAGGTCGGAGTAGATACAACAGCATCAGCTTCTATAAATATATCGAGTAATCCCTCTTTCATTGCTTGGCGATATATCTTCTGCGTAGCAGGGATTACTATCATCCTAACATTGGGATTTACTTTTTTGCCCTTTATTACTTTTGCAGCCTCCCTTAAGTCCTCAAGGCGACCATTTGTACAGGAACCTATTACGACCTGATCGATTGTAATCTCGAACAATTCCGAAGCAGGTCTTGTATTTGATGGAAGATGAGGACAAGCAACGGTTAGGGGGATCTTTGAGCAATCAAATTCATGAACCTCAATATACTGAGCATCTTTATCTGATTTATAAAACACTGGGGTTCTTTTTGCCCTTTTTTTCACATAACTTTTTGTTATCCCATCAGGGATAATAATTCCACTTTTTCCGCCTGCCTCTATTGCCATATTACACATTGTTAGCCGACCATGCATCGGCAACCTTTTTATAACTTCGCCTTCGAATTCCATTGCTTTGTAAAGGGCACCATCTACACCTATTTTCCCTATTGTATGAAGGATGAGATCTTTCCCGCCTACCCACTTATTGAGTTTTCCATAATATATAAATTTCATTGATTCAGGTACTTTAAACCAGCATTTACCTGTCGCCATTGCGGCTGCTACATCTGTAGAACCAACCCCTGTTGAGAATGCGCCAATAGCACCATATGTGCATGTGTGACTATCTGCACCTATTACAAGGTCACCAGGTACAACAAGACCTTCTTCAGGCAATAGGGCGTGTTCGATGCCCATTCTGCCGACCTCGAAATAGAGACCGAGGTTGTATTCTTTTGAGAATTCTCTTAACAATTTACACTGTTCTGCAGCCTTTATATCTTTCTGCGGTGTAAAATGGTCTGGAATTAATGCTATACGATTTCGATCAAAGACATCTTTAGCACCAATCTTTTTGAACTCAGAAATAGCAATCGGGGCAGTTATATCATTGGCAAGTACAAGGTCAACATCAGCGTTTATTAGTTCTCCCGGGAATACTTCTTTCTTCCCACAATGCGCCGCGAGAATTTTTTCCGTTATAGTCATGATTTATTTCTTAGAAAAGTCAAAAAATGAATCAATTCTAATAATATTTTTTATATTATATAAGAGTAAAATGTTTTTTATCTACCAACAAAACCTTCATCAGTCTCAAGCGTAAGTAGCTCAACATCACGGTTACCTACCTTCACAAGCTTTTTGTTTATTATTTTACCTTCAATTTCACTAACAGAATCCCAATTTATAATCGGGACAAAATCGGGTGATTCTAATTTCTTCCATCTTCCATTATTATTTTCTTTCATCTCTTGTATCCTCCATTTGTTATTTACTACGATTAAATACTAAAAATAATTCACTACACTTTTACCATTTGTAGAGGTTTTCTATCCTTCCGAATTATCTCAACTCGAAATAACCATGGATACACAAAATATCCAGAAATATGCATCGAGCCCATCTTTACCTTTCCCCCAAACCCCCTTCTCATTCCCATGACTACTCCATCAACTATATCTATTACATCGTTTATATTGTAGTCAGTACCCTCTGTTATTTTTTTCATTTTCCATCCTCCTTTTTAATAACAGGATAACATTTTACTGTTACCTGACCAAGGAAATCAGTACTCGTATAACAATCATGTGCAATACCACCAATCTCGCTCAACGTACGATGATATGGCGTTGTACAACCACTAAGAATAAAAGATAGTGAAAGTGTAATAATAAATGCAACTATCCAAGCTAATATGGAAGCATCACCAATTCCGTGATGAATAAAAAAGGGGCTCACCTTATAATGTG
>CAYOJI010000138.1:0-2687 GCA_964404225.1 uncultured Nitrospiraceae bacterium | reverse complement strand
TTAATTCTACACTATTAAAATCACCTTTTTCGCAAAATCGGATAGTAGTTGCTCGCTCGCCTGTTTCCATTGGATAGTGTTGTAAGTTAGACTTTGCTGCTTTGCGAAGTTTTTCAAATTCGTGATAGCCATAGTATGCTATCGCTTTCCATGCTTCTACTTCACGCTCTGTTAAACCATTTGGATAGAGAAAGTGAAAGTGGATTGCTGAAGGGGTCATTGTTTTATCAGGTATTTTATCGAGTATATTTGTAACGCTGATTAGTTTCTGGTAAGCTGACCATTTTCTTGTTGGTATCAATGTTATTTCGCTGCCATCAGGTATTGAGTTATCAAACTTAATTTCGTGGATGAAGTCCCATAGGTAATTTTCATAAGTTATATAAAGCATCTCTGGAAGTGAGACTTTTGAGTGTTCAAGTTCAACGCCTATCAACACTCCTTTATCTCGTGGTAATGTGTTACTATCAATTGGGTTAAGCTCTTGTGAAGCAATGGATGCGTCATTTCTACACTTTGGACATTCGGGATACCATATACTCATGTAGTCGTCGTAGCATCTGGGACAGACAAATAATCCCTGTCCGCAGTTATCACAGTCTCCTATCCTTTCTGGGAGTAGTTGTTCCCAGAAACAAGTTTCGCATATCATTTTCTTATCAAACCTCCTTTCATTTGCAACTTTCAAGCAATCTAATAATTGCCCGAATTTTCTTATTAAGCAGATAGACAAATTGTCCCGTCTTTAAGCTATCAGTAAATACCTTATGTAGCCACATTACGAGATTGAAGTATGTCGCAACAACTTTCAGATTGTAGTAAGCTGGGAACACACGCCATTCAATAGAGGTAAATCTGCTTTTCTGACACACTCTTGCTGTCGATGCCCGTGAACCAGACTCAATCGGGTAATGTTTCAGTTCTGAACCAGCTTCACATCGAAGTTTTTCGAATGGTTTAAATGCTGATTTAGCCATTTTCTCCAATTTCCAAAGCTCAAATTTGGATAGCTTTCTTGGGAACATTATATGAAAGTGGATTGCGGATGGACTTCTACTTGGTAATGTTTCGAGTTCAAATATCTTCGTAATTAGCATTAGTCGCTTGAATGCTTTTTCAGGGAGAGTAGGGATAAGCGTCACTTCGCAACCAAACGGTATGGAGTTATCCGTTTTCACTTGATGGACAAACTTTTTCAACTTGTGTTTTCTTAACAATTCCACCATCTCCCACAAAGCTACTTCAGAGTGTTCTAACTCAATCCCAATTAATACACCCCAAACGGTATCTTTAACTATCGGGTCTTGTCGAAGGTCATTGATTTCAAAGTAGTTTCCGTGTAGATATGTCTCACAGTTTAGACACCAGGTATCGTCTTCTTCAATTTTAATATCACAGACGGGGCAGAGTAGCATTATTATCTCACCTCCTTTCTACTGATTGTTACTTCAAACCCCCGATTGACGAGAGTTTGAAGTTTAGCAGTGATAGCTTTTGTTAATTCAGAAGTAACGATTACTCTTAGCTTTTTACTTGGGGATGGTAAATGTTTAGCAAGTAATTTCGCAGAGTCAATCACTTCAATATTTGAAGGGTTTATATGATAGTCTCCAAAATGCGTGCATGCTAATAGCACGCATCGGTAATTCTTATAATTAAGCGCAGGATGCTTACCGTCTTCAAATTTAGATGCCGTATGCACCCGCACACTACATCCAGGCTTACCAAGTTCCTTTAATTTCGATTTATAGTATATCGAAGCTAACTGGGTGCATAGCAATACCCAATTATCTTTTTCCTTCATCATTTGTTCTATATACCTTACTGGAGAGAGGATATTAGGAAAAATCGTGCCCGCAGTATTGCAAGCGAATACATTTATCCCAAATTTCTTAATCAGTTTATTTAACCTATTTTCAAGGGTATCCCTGGAGTGAGTTCCATAAGGGAAACCACCAGTATCAAGAATTATGGTATATTCAGACCGTTGTTGCTTGGATTGCTTAATGGAAAGGATTGTATTCAAAGCCCCTGCCCCGCTATCCAAAATTGTAATATACCTATCCGTGACCGAATAATCCCGCTTGTCGGATGTAGTTTGAGTAGGCGTTGTAGGGATAGGTGGGGGGTTAGCCACCCGCCCCATCACCCGTTTTTCCTGGTCATCCACTATTTTTTCCATCTCCATCTTCACATCACCTCCTTTTCAATTTCATGAATAGGGTCAACTATCCATTAACCCTATCCAGCCCAATATTCAATTTTACCCATCTACCACCACGGCCGTATCAGCCTGGTGACAGCAATAATGTTACCTTCGCTATCTTCAATAGCTGTTACCCCAGTATCGGGAGTAACAACGTCATCCCTGTGTGTTCCCGTCAGCGCCTCAATCACCGTTGGTGACACAAGGAAGATAGACTTTTTATCATACGGTGGGAGATTATACACATGCTCACTGTATCGACGCTGGACAGTTGGGATACCGTTAACCGAAGAACGCCGTTCCTCAATCATGCGGGCAAAAGCTATCTTTCCGCTTGGCGGGATAATAAATTGCTTCCCATCTTCCTCACGCACGATAACGACCTCGTTAGGCGTAAGATTGACGAACTTTCTATCTGCCATCTTTATCACCTCCTTTTCAATTTCACGGATAGGGGCAGTGTCCCTTTCTTCCTACCCCT
>CAYOJI010000137.1:0-2714 GCA_964404225.1 uncultured Nitrospiraceae bacterium | reverse complement strand
GCGAAGCAAAAATTTGGGTGAGTGCCGTAAGGCACGAACCTTTTATGCTGTGTTAGGCGATGCGGCGAGCTTGCTCTATCATTCAACATACTATCCTAACCTCTTTAATACTGCTTTTTGAATTACTGAAAATCGGTCTTTTACTCCGAAATCCTTATACAAACTCTCGGTTAAAGAGCCCGTTGGATAATTTGTTTTCTCTTGTATTGCCATAAGTTCTGTAACAACAAGCAAAAATTCTACTGTGAATTCTCCGACTTTATCTAAGTCTTTGAATGGCTCTATGTGCTCAGGTTTAAAAAATTGGAGAGATGGGGGAAATGAATTCACAGGTTTAATCTGACTGAGCATTGTCAAGATATGATCTCTTAGTTTCAAAGTTAATGATGGGTTGTGGGCGTGTTTGACGTACATCTCCACAATTAAGTGAACATGTGCTGGTGTACGCTCACGCTTATTTGGTTCTCTGAACTTCAGGATGAAATCGACAGTCATCTATCTCCGCCATCAATTCCGATATTTCATTCAGAACCCATTCACGACCACATTCGCAATCTCCACGATATTCGTTCTGGTACTGCCCCCCATAAATTTCGAGCTTAACTTCTTTCCCACATACACATTTGATTTCTATTTTTTGCTTCATATTCTGTTCACTCCTTTATTGGTAAAAGTTGAAAGTTTACCCTTAACTCCTCTAAAGAACATTTCTTTGTTTTATCAATTTGGCCAAAAGAGTAAATAAAACACTTTATTCCCTTATTTATAGCTTCTTGCTGAACTTTTTTGGAAAAATCTTTTGCTATCAAAATCCCTTTTATACACTCTTCACCTATTTCATTTACATAGTTCTTTAACTGTCCAACATCTTGAAGTCTAGCTTTTCCTAATTTGACTTCTATAATAATTTTTCTGGAATAGCCAGTTGGTACGGAATCTTTAACAAGAATATCGATATGTCCTTCAGGTAGAGCTTTTTCACCCAAAACTTCAAAATCCTTTGCCAAAAGGGTATTTAATCCACAAGAATCAAGTAATGCTTGAAGACTTGTATTTTGAGATAACCATTGTCTTATCAGAGATTGGAGAATAAATTCCTGAAAATAGAAAATCTCTGGCGGTGATACAAGATTTCTGTTCCAAGTAAGCATAGGAGTAAATGTATCATAGTTATCGATGGTTAAATCCTCTTTGGAACTATTATAAAGAGCCCCCATCTGAGAAACTGATTGGAGAGTAGTCTGGTCTGCCTGAAAATGAGTTTTTCTATAACCACCTCTCAAAAGCAAGTTTTCAGCTACATAAGCAAATTCAGGTCTAACCATAGGTTCTATGAACTCACGAATTGGATTAAGATAAAGGCGAAAAGGAAAATAATAAGTTTTACCTGACATTCTGAAGGTTACGGAAGGCCAGGGGGGTATTTTATCAGCATTCTTTATTGCTTCCTTTTTCACAACCTTGTAAAGGTTAAAGACCCGTGCACCGTATAAAAATGAAATATAGTCATTCTCTTGGATTTCCATAAATGTCCATAGTCCGTTTATGCTATTCGTGAAACCCGCAAGTGCATATTTGATGCATAAACCCAAGTTTGTTCTATTTGAAACTGAAATCAGAAAGTAAGCCATTTTACTTCACCTCATACCAAAATCCTGTGGTCTTACAATTGTGCTGGCGTTTAATCACTAGTTCCTTTAACTTAAAACCAGCTTCTAAGAAAACATTGATTGTTTGAAATCCTATGGGAATAACGTGTTTATGCTTTCTAGTATCTCCAATAAGTATTGCACATTTGCCTCCATGCTTAAGAACACGGTAACTTTCGCTGGCAACTTTTCTCATCTCTTTTAAGAAATCTTCAATACTGAGTTTTGATAAATCCCCCTCAACATTAGAACTGTAATTAATGATTCCTGCATATGGGGGGTGGGCACAAATAAGATCAACGCTATCCTCCCCTATATCGGATAGCTCCCTCGCATCACCCACCAAAACTTCTGGTTCATAGATAGGGTGTTGTTCCTTAAATAATGTATTGGCTGGTGCAAATTTTAAGTTCTCCAAGGTCAAACCTACACATGCTGGGTTGATGTCTCTAGCTTTACACCTTCTACCAAGTAACTTTGCTTCAACTGCTGTTGTTCCACCGCCAACAAAATAATCCAGGACAATATCGCCGGGTTTAGAATACTTTAGGATCACATTCCTGGGTATATATGGCGACCAATTTCCTCTATATCTTCCATCATGCGTTGCCCAATCCCCTCTCTGTTTAAAACTCCAAACGGTTGTGGTTTCTTCTCTGAAATTTTTTGGTTCCCAAAATTTTATTCTTTTTGGTTTTTTAAGAATTGAGATGTTTATACCGTAAGCTTCGGTAATGATTTCCTCTAATTGCCTGAAAGTAACACCAAATAATGCGCCAATTTCTTGATCGGGAATTCCTCTTTCTTTTGCTTTTAGTACCGCACGCTTGAATTCTTCTTCGCCATGTTTAGAGCGGATATGTTCTCCTACACTACCATCAAATGGTTTTTGGCATATGGAGCATTCATTTTGTAGTTTGTGCATGTCACTCATAATATCGCCACCATATTTAAGTATTTACAGCCCGACGTTTCACCTAACGTTCCCAGCATAAAAGAAGTTCCGCCGAAGGCGGAATTTGGGTGAGTGCCGTAAGGCACGAACCTTTTATGCTGTGTTAGGCG
>CAYOJI010000136.1:0-2727 GCA_964404225.1 uncultured Nitrospiraceae bacterium | reverse complement strand
CACATTATAAGGTGAGCCCCTTTTTTATTCATCACGGAATTGGTGATGCTTCCATGCAAGCACGATTCTCTCGATACCATTTAATTTATACAACACTTTTAAGATAAAAAATAAGTACGGATTTAATACCATGACACCGAAATTATGGATAAGTGATTTTTTAAAAACGATTATTTTGTCGACCATAATTATCATAATAATGGTCTCGACCGCCTTATGGATAATCCAGAAAAGTCCATATTATTGGTGGATTTGGATATGGCTATTTTTCTTCATATTTACCATTATTATGATGTACATTTCTCCTTATCTAATTGAGCCTTTATTTAATAAAGTTTCTCCAATTGATGATAGAGGTCTTGAGGAGAAGATTAAACATCTGTTGCAAAGGGTAAATATTAATGTCAGTAAGGTTTTTAAAATGGATGCGTCAAAACGTAGTCAACATACAAATGCCTATTTTTCAGGTATCGGAAGAGTTAAAAGAATAATTCTTTATGATACGCTTCTTGAAAAAATGGATCATGATGAGACAATTGCAATCCTTGCTCACGAGGCAGGTCATTGGAAGAAAAAACATGTTCTAAAGAGTATTATAGCTATAGAAATTATCTCCTTAATTGGGACCTATATTTCTTTCAGGCTCATACAATCTGATATCCTTATAAAGATATTCCATATAAATGAGGAAACATTTTTCGCAAAAATTATTATCCTCGGATTTATAGGGGGTATTATTTCTTTCCCTTTTATTCCAATTGGTAATTATATCTCAAGACATTTTGAAAAAGAGGCAGATAGGTTTGCATATGAGGTGACTAACAATAGGGAGATTTTGGTTAATGCGCTGATAAAACTTTCGAAAGACAATCTATCAAACCTCTATCCTCATCCTATTTATGCAACATTTTATTATTCACATCCTCCTGTTTTACAAAGAATAAGGGCAATAAGAGCACCAGAGTATTGAGTAATCCTCAGGGAAATCGGTTGCAAAATTCTTTAATAAGGTTATAATTTAGATATGGATTTTAGAAATATCTCCCTTAATAAATGTTATGTAAAGGATGATTCCATTGTTTTCAGAAAGATTGCTGAAGAGTTCATTTTAGTACCAATAAAAAAGAAGGCTGATGAGGTTGATAGTATTTACACTATGAATGAAGTTGCTGGTCGGATATGGGAGCTTATTGATGGGAAAAAGAGTCTTTCTGATATAAAGAATATAATCGTTGAGGAGTTTGAGGTAACCCCTGAGGTGGCAGAAAAAGATCTGATTGAATTTATTAATCAATTAGAGCATATAGGTGCAGTAAAGGTTTTATAAGATGGAATGTCAAGTAATTCCATTAACAAGTTACTCTGAGTTTAGTAACCGGATTAATAATAAAACAGCCAATCAAAGAATTCCCATTGATGGAAGTATAGAAGTTACCGCTCGTTGCAATCTCAAATGTGTTCATTGCTATATTAATTTGCCAGCGGGTGATATAGAAGCAAAAAATAAAGAACTAACCTACAAAGAGATTTGCAACATTTTAGACCAGATTGTGGATGAAGGCTGTCTTTGGTTACTCCTTACAGGCGGTGAGCCTTTTCTTAGGCCTGATTTCCTTGATATATATACATATGCAAAAAAGAAAGGGATGCTTATTACTCTATTTACTAATGGAACCCTCTTAACACCATATGTTTCAGATTATCTTTCGGAATTACCACCTCATTCTATCGAAATTACATTGTATGGATTAACACAAGAGACTTATGAAAAGGTTACGGGCATAAGCGGATCGTATAAACAGTGTATGAATGGGATTGACTTGCTTTTGGAGCGAAAACTACCTTTAAAACTTAAAACAATGGTAATGACTATTAATAAGCACGAGATATGGGATATGAAAAAATTTGCTGAGGACTTAAATGTAGAATTCAGATTTGATCCTGTTTTGAATTTAAGAATAGATGGTGATAAAAAGCCTGACAATTTCCGTATCTTACCAGATGAAGTAATTGCTCTTGATCTTGCAGATGAAAAGCGAATGAAGCAATGGCTGGAGTTTTGTAAAAAATTTTTGGGAATGCCTTTTAATTCAGATTATCTTTATCAATGTGGAACAGGTCATCAAACCTTTCATATCGATCCATATGGGAATTTGAGTGTATGTATGATGTCACGTATACCAAGCTATGATCTACGGAAAGGCATTTTCAAGGAAGCATGGTATAGCTTTATCCCAAATGTTCTCTCGGAGAAATGGAACCAGAATACCCCCTGTAGAAGCTGTAACTTGATTTCATTATGTGATCAATGTCCTGGACTGGCACAAATAGAACATGGAGAACCAGAAAGTCCAGTCGACTATTTATGTCAGATTGCTCATTTAAGGGCTGAAAAATTTAGATTAATAAATATTTAAAGGAGGTGAAAAAAGATATGACAAATAAAATTAAGCCTAATTTTAATCGAAGGAATTATATAAAACCACAGCTGGAGCAGGTCAAATTAAAATCAGAGGAGAATGTCCTACAAACTTGCAAGATGGGTGGGGGTAGCGGACCAGGTGTTAAAAACTGTGAAAGAGGATTGCAAGCCTGTTACCAAAAAAGTCGTTCATAATTATATCAAAATCATTGTTTCTGGAAAATCCAGAATAAAATAATTTTGCATGTATAAACACTACTGTCCGCTTAAAATAGAGACTGTTGCGCGTCAGGTTCTCTAACTTT
>CAYOJI010000135.1:0-2769 GCA_964404225.1 uncultured Nitrospiraceae bacterium | reverse complement strand
AAGGGGTTATCCTTCGGATAACCCCTTTTTTACTTTATTTCTTTCCCTTTGGTTTCGGTTCTTCTTTCTTTTGTTCTGGTTTTGGCTCTTCTTTCTTTTGTTCGACCCTATTTGTATTCTCTTCAGCCTTCCTCTGAATTAATTCTTCAAACTCTTTCTCCTTCTTAAGCTCTTCTTTATACGCAAATGCACTTTCAGGAAGTAAATATTTATACGTCATCGATACATTGTGTCTGAATGAACCCATATTTATTCCATACTCAAATGCATAGTCTATACCAATCAAATGTGAATATGAAATAACATAATTAATCCCAAGCCCAACAGAAAAGTTCATTATACCTTTCAGTTTCGCTATCCCAAGATCAAATTCATCCCCAACCTTCTTGGCTTCATAGTTAAACCCAAGCCTAATAGCAAGCATCTCATCCTTATACTTGCTCTCCTTAAATATCTGACTCGCCGTAAGCTGTTTAAACTCATACCCAATCCTCCATGACATGTCAGATTGCCTATTGTCCGTCGCATCCCTACCAAATATTACAGCACCAAAACCTAAGTTAGATTTCTTGAAAAACTTAAATAAATCCCCCAAAAATATATTACCCCCAAGACTTACCTCCGAAGGCAATGTATCATTACCTTCTGGCAATATCGATACATTCGGCGCTATCAGGTTCTTGTATGCAAAACCAAGCACTATATTATCACTGAAATAATAAGTTACCCCTACATCAAGCCCAAACGATAAAGTGCTTAACTTCCCCCCAAACGCAGGATTGTTCTCCACATCTATAACATTCCCTACACCTATATCATAAAGATTAAACCTAACCCCAGCTGCAAGTCTCGCCCCTTTTAATAAACTATTCAGATTCTTTCCATATATAAGGCTATATAAACCCTCATGGTAAAATTCTTTGCTCGTATCATCTATATCCATACCTACTACACTTAACCTCTTTACAGATATCCCTAACGCCGCATCCTTCGTTACATAGGGATCAGGACCTATAGTAAACCTATTCCAAAACGGTATCACAAAGTTAAAATTTACTGTATTTATCATACTTTCATCATTAAGCCCAAGATATGGCGTATCCCACGCAAAATACGTCTCTATATTCTTCGCATACCCTATACAAGCCGGATTATAATTCATAGCATTAACAGCATCAAAATCCGCAAATATCGCATTACCCATACCTTTACCCCTCGTCGATATAAGCGGATCCTCATACGCTCCATAAATAATACCACTCACAAAAATTAAAATTATTATAACTTTTTTCATAATTTCCTCCTACTTCACTACTATTACTGTACCACTATATACATTCTTACCTGCTAATATCTTGTATATATATACTCCCGTCTTTACACTATATCCTTCTCCATCCTTGCCATCCCAATAAACTTCCCCATTCTTATACTCACCACTAACCTCATACTGCCTTATAAGATTACCCTTAAGATCATATATCTTTACAAATACCTTATCTACTCTCTCCTCAAGGCTAAACGATAACTTCATATTCTTGAAACTTCTATCCCCTACCCCTGGCGTAAAGACCTTAGGATCTACACTAACATTCACAAACCCAGGAGTGTTACCCTTAGCATCATCACCCATTACCGCATAATACTTATGTAAATATCCAGCCTTGAACGTTATTAATGAATCGCCCTTATCTACTACCCCTCCAAGCCTTCTCCACTCCTTAGTCATCGGCCTCCAGTAATATACCGCAAGTTTATCTTCACTCCATCCAAAACCTTCTATTTCACTCTTATTATACTTGAGTTTCACTATTACTTCATTTTTCAGTTCCTGCTCTTCTCTTTCATCAAAACTACTTCCCTTTATCTCAAACTTATATACTCTTATATTGTCAGCATTGCCCGATGGCTTCCTTACAGTCTTAGACTTATCAAGTGCTTCCTTCATAGCCGGACTTACCACAGTAAAGTTCGTAAGCCATATATCTATAGAAAAATAATCATCAAGACTACCCGGCGGAACTATAACTATACTACCAAGATCATCAAGACACAAACTATCCTGTTCAACAGGCGAATTCGGTGTGAATATCGCCTTCCTCATCTTAAATGTCCCTATATTTGTTATCTTGTTTTCTTCAACACTTATCCCCTCAACTATATTGTTAGTGGCATATCCCGTCCCACTGAATTGAACCCTATATGTACCCGGTAACACAAAATCTACCTTATAACTACCATCAACATTCGCACTCGCAACAGCCTTCTCTCCATTCCTGTTCGTCACAATCTTGCCATCACTACCTATCAGACTTATTTGTGGCCTTATAGATCCTGGTAATACTACACCTACTATTCTACCAAAATCAGCCAGTAATACAGGTAGATCTATGGTTTCAGCAGAACTTACTCTCGTCTCGTAAAATAATTCCCCACCATCATATCTTACCCACGTCTCAAGCCTATTTGTCCAGTTGTGATAATTAGTATATGTAAGAGAAAGAATAATAGTATCATTTTGAAGTTTCTTTATCTCATCAACTCCATAGTCCACAATTACGTCTGTCAAACTAGTAATATAACTTAAGCTTTTGTTAAGGTTTGAAGAATATATACTTTTAACCTTAAGTATAGAAGAATCAAGAGATATTCTCACATACTTTATACCTCTATCAGGAATTTTGTTATTTATCTGCAAAGATATTTCTCCATCATTATCTATACTGTACAAGACTTGATTCTTCGGTTTAAGGTAGGCTTCTGATTGTT
>CAYOJI010000134.1:0-2887 GCA_964404225.1 uncultured Nitrospiraceae bacterium | reverse complement strand
TTCAGAGGCTCTTTGAAATATATCGCTCTAAAGGGACTGTGAGGGGGCTGAGGCTTAACTGGGAGCTGCTCTCAGAGACCCCTCTATTTAAAGCCAATCAGCCGCCTTCAAAAAGCTTTAACGCAGCGTCCCTTACGGCAGAGGAAAGGCAGAAATGGGAAGCAAGTCATCCAGAGATACGAATATATCCCTTTGCGGAAAGGGGGTTAAGAGGATATGCCATGATGCTAACAAAAGACTATATCGGCAGGGGCTATGCCATGACCACCAATGCAGGTCTCAGACTTTCAGACAGGGTGGAATTATACGACCCTTTGACAGGTGTTAAAACCCTTTTAAACAGCTTTTATATTGATGCCGAATATGCATGACATAATCCTAGGAATAACCTCGCCTTTCCTGCCGATGAGAAAATCATTTATCCTGCCCTCAATGCTATCAGCAATCCGATGGTAACGGCCACACTTAACACAAAATTCCTTTGTTTTAGTGACAATATCACCTGTCCTGTATCTTATGAATGGCATAGCATAATTAGTGAATCCCATAGCGACCACTTCGCTGCAAACTGAATCAATAGCTTTAAATTCGGTCAGTCCATATTGGGGATAAAAATGGATAAAGTTTGAGTATTCACATTCACCGCCAATAACTGCCAACTCTGTCATAGCATACATAGAAAATACACGAACCTTGAACACCTTTTCAATCAAGTTTCTTTGCCAGTCGTATAAGGTCTCTGCATAAACTATAATTGCCTTTAGATTTTTAAAATTTAGGTTGTTACTATTTCTAATGAAGGTAGCGAATATGGACAGAATGGATGGGAATCCTAATATAAACTCGGGATTGAAATTTTGTACCATGTCCACATATTTTGAAAGCCACTCATTAGTAAGATATCTACCTGACAAAATAAGTTTATTCCCATATTTCATGAATGGGAGGTTTTTATCTTTACCGAGTTCTATCATGTTCCAAAACATAACCTCCTTAGATCTATGCTTATGCCCGATTCTATATAACAGATCAGTTCTGAAGGCATGAAATGCAGATATAGCCATTTTATTGCGGTAAATTGTCATAGGAATGCCCGTAGATCCGCTTGTAAGTTTTGGAATCAAAGATTTCAAAGGTACACTGGTATCAATAAATTCGTCTGATCTATCCCTAACAATTTCTTTAGTCAGATATGGCAATACCTTTATATCATCAAGACTTTGAATTTTTTCAGGGTTAAATCCGAATTCAAAAAGAGCTTTCTATAATAAGGTACATTTTTTGAAGAATGCACTAGCAAGGTTTTGAGCTGTTCAATCTGGTATTCTTCAATCCTGTGTCTGTCCCACATCTGAGACTCTCTCAGAAAACTGGTCCAAAAGGAATAGGATGTACCATTAGTGAATTTTTCATATAGACGATAAGGAATTTTCCCATAAACCTTATAAGCCAGTCCCTCCAGTACTTTACTCGATTTTAAAAATTTCTTGAAATTATTTAGATGATCCATCGATATTTCTTACAATAGTAGATACTTAAGACGAATGAGCTCTTTCATATTCTCAGAGAACAATTTTAATAAATAATATCTATGTTATTTTTCTGATGTAAAAACTTATCGAATTGTAACTCGATCTCACTTTACAGAGATTTATTTTTAAAAATCTTTGTTTTACTTATCCACTCTATTAGATCTGTCTGAAGGGTCGTCCACTCATCAATGTCAGGTCGTCCGAATTCATGCATCTTTTTCAGTTTTCCAATCTCCTTATAACCAAAATGTTTTTTATACCATGTTATTGTTTCTGGAACATCAGCATTAGTAATCAGTGTTCTTATTCCTTGCTCAACCAATGTTTGCATCCGCCTTTCTTGAAGTGCCTTCCCTATTCCATGATGTTGATAATCTGGATGAACTGCCATAAGCGTGGTTTTTGCTTCTGTGGCAGAAAGTATTTTGGATCCTGCAGCCCCAACGATTTTGCCGTCAATTTTTGCTACAAAAAAACATTTCCAGTCAATCTCTGGCATTTCAGGAGAAGGTATATAATGCATATTGGCAGTCTTCATTATCTCAAGAATCGCTGGTATATCCTTCTCAGATGCAGGTTCTATTGAAAAATTCATGTCACCAATACCTTCTTAAAATATATTATATCTTGTTTTTATTCTGGAAAACTTTCTCAGCAATGTAAAGATGGGCAATGGGGTTAAATGCAGGGGAAAGTGACGGTATAAAAATCAACGTTGTAAATACTAAGCAAAAACTAACTTTGATAGCTTTTTCATTTTTAATTCCTCCTTTGTTAACGGTTTGCGAACAAACGAAAGTTGCATAGCAATTTTGAAATTTTGCGTTTGTTCGCTGTTAGCCGTCTGTTGCAGGCAATAAAAATATAACCGCCCCCATTCCTTAAATTTGTTTTAAGCCTGTTTCTTTTAGAAAATTAAGCCAATCCTCATTGGTATATTTAAGCTCCCTGATTGGTAGAAAATACCTTTCTTCTCTTACTGCTCCTAAATAAGCCAGTTTTTCACCCAATTTGATAGGCTCATAATCAAAGGTTTTGAAATATCCACAAATAAAGCCTTTTAGCTTTGATAACAACTCTCCACATTTATAATCCTTTATTCTTTTATTCTTTCACGCATTTCGTCAATATAGCCTTTGAATGTGTCATCAGAGGAGGGAATCTTACTTTCTGCAAAATTAAGAAGTCTTGAAAAACCACAAACCTCTATAAAGAATTGTAGGATAGTTGGCTCTGGAACTGAACACTTAACCGTTACACCATAATCATATCCTATATCTGCAAAGAAGATATATATCCTTGGCTTAGAGGTAAGTCACAAAAAGATTCACGAGATGGCGTTAGAAGAAGGCAGA
>CAYOJI010000133.1:0-2954 GCA_964404225.1 uncultured Nitrospiraceae bacterium | reverse complement strand
TAAAGTTAGAGAACCTGACGCGCAACAGTCTCTATTTTAAGCGGACAGTAGTGATGTATAATAAAAAAACAAAACTAAAAAGCTGAGGTTATATATGTTGATTGAATATATTGAAGCAACGATACAGAATGCAGAATACAAAAGATTAGAAGATGGAAGCTGGTTTGCTGAGATTCCTGGCTTTGAAGGTGTGTGGGCTAATGGGAAATCAGTTGAGGAGTGTAGAAGAGAGCTTATAGAAGTCTTAGAGGAATGGCTTATCTTGAAGATCAAAGATAAAGACCCTATTCCTGTTGTGAAAGGCATAGATATAAATGTTAGAGAAGCGGCAGCTATCTGATCATGCCATCTTCTATCTCGAGAAGAGAATTAATAAGAAGGTTCAAATCATTGGGATATTCTGGCCCTTTTTCTGGAGGTAGGCATTACTTTATGATAAAGGGGAAAAAGAAAATTCGTATTCCGAATCCTCACGGAAGCGGGGATGTCCACATAAGTCTTGTTAAAGAGATACTTAAACAGGCTGGTATAAGCAATGATGAATGGGATAAAGCTTAGCTATATAGACTCACCATCAGCAAGCAATATACTCGCTTTATTCAGATCAAAACTATTTGTCTTAGAATAATAATCGAGAACTTATTCTCAGAAGTTCCTATTATTATTGCAGTCTATTCTGAATGTATCGCCAGCAACTCTCGTGCCTGTGTTGCCAAATGCAGAAGCCCTGAAACAAGGTGTTTGAGCATTCCCATTAAGGTCAATATTTTGCTCAATACAGTAACTGAAGCTTGTATCGTTACCGGGTCTAAAACCAGGAAGTAGTGCCTGAATGGCTGCTATATTGTTATTATCTGCTGCACATGTTCCGGCAGAAGCAGTATAGTCACCATTGTCTGCAAAGAACTGTTCCTCAAGTAGCCTCAATGTCTCAAGATTAGAATATGCCTCAGTCCTCGCAGCCCTTTTCTGCTGGCCGATGTAAGCAGGGATTGCAATTAATGCAAGAATAGAAATTATAGCAAGCACTATTAAAAGTTCTACAAGTGTAAAGCCTTTTTTATTCATTTTGATGTTCCCTGTTTATTAAGATACTAAGAAATGTTAGGAAAGAGAAGGTAGCACTCCTTCCCTTTCCTTTTTAGTTTGAATATGTTTAATCGGTCGTTACAGTCTTTTTGTAAATAGTATTCGGTGTTGATGCGTTATCTTTTGCAACAATATGAATTGCTTGAATTCCTGCGCCATCATCAGGTCCTGTATAGCAGACGGTAATTTGTGCAGGATTTGCTGCGTTTTCGCATTCAGACATAGTAGGAACCCCACCACCATTAGCATAAAGCTGAAGTGAACCATTCCACGGTGAACTCTGCTCTAAATTCTCACCAAAATCATGTAAATTTACCCACGTTGTTACCACACCAGCTCCTGCGAGGGCATTATTATCCAAATCAGTACCTGGTTCTACTGCTCCGTTTCCATCCGTATCAACTTCCGTAAGAGAGCCCTGTAATGTTCCAGCCTTCTTTGCAGAAATCATCCACGCCTGAAGTTCTGGAACCGATGCCTCTGCTGCCCTGACAACAGCACCCTTTCTACCCCTCTCCTGCATACCAAGATAACCAGGAATCGCTATAGCAGCCAGGATTCCTATAATCGCTACAACGATAAGAAGCTCAATGAGGGTAAAACCTCTTTGATCCCTTTCTTTCATTTTTTGAATCGTTTTAAACATCCTTTCTTTTCCTCCTTACTTTAATTTAAGTTTTTAGTCAATGGTCACAGTCATTAATAATCGACTGAATGCTAACTACTAATTACTAACAGCTCCCTTACATCACCTCCTTTGAAAATCTGTGTCAGTTTACTATTCACTGATCACTGCTTACTAACTACTATTTCTTAGTGGCATTGCATGTCTTCGTCTTCAAATAGCCAATCCATTAATCTCGAGGACTCCAAAAACCACATTTGGGTTTCCTCGCTACCCTCTGTTGACTCATTGGCATTAAGACCGAAGAACATGCTTTCCTGAAGCCCTCTGCTTTCGGGCAGGTTGCCCGACTCTTTTTCAAGGTCGCCATCAGTGATGCCACTATTCGTCAACAATTCTGTATCACCTCCTTCTTATTTTTCTTTGTAGGTATATAAAGCAATGCTTGTGCCAAGGTGAGAAACTTAAAAGATTAATAAGGGTTACAGTACAAAGATAGAAATATAAGATGTTGATTTTGTTAAATTTTTTGATTTTTGATATACCCTTCTTTAATTACCTTCTTGGTAAGGAGATTTTAAAGGCGCTAAAGGGGAGAAATTACATTTACGGCAATTTTAGTGACATAAAGTGGCAGTAATTGTTAATTATTTTTATATTTTTAAACTATGCAGAAAAACTTCTACATCAGTTTTTTGCTTTAACCACTTTATTCATAAATTCATGAGTAAAATTTTTGTGAATAATATGGGTTAAAGCCTTAAGCCTTTTCTCAATTACTTCTACCGTCAATAAAATTGATGGACATCTTTTTATCATTATCATTAAAGGTATCAATTTGAGTCTCTGAATCCAAAATTTTTCTAATTATGTCCAGCTCTTTGTATTCTTTTTTTAAAGCTTCCCAACTTAAAAGTGTCTTGATGACATCCTTAAAAAACATCTTTTCTGTTAAAGACAACTGTTTTATCTCTGTTTTCCAAAAAGTTATAGATTTCATACTCGCCCTCCTGTATGCCTGCTTTCCCCTGTCCATTACCCCGCTTGATCAGGGAATCTACAAAAAATCTATATAAATATCCTGCCGATTTATTGTATTTATAAAGCACCAGTTATAGCTTTAGTATTAGAAATAACTGTTTAAAAACTATGTAATCTTTATCACAAATAATTTATATTCGAGGCTCACTACTGTCCGCTAAAAATTTAGGATAAGGCTTGAACTCTCTGTCAGAGGTGA
>CAYOJI010000132.1:0-2984 GCA_964404225.1 uncultured Nitrospiraceae bacterium | reverse complement strand
GAAAGTTTGTTAGATATGCTGCGTGACCTATCACGGAAAAGGTGATGCTAACTCTATTGTACCTTTAAGGCTTATGCTTCCAATTGATTTTTTGGGATTTAAAATACAGAATAATAAGGTCATTTAAAATTATATATGGGAAATAGAAGACTTGTTGAGATAGATGGACTAAGGGCTGTTGCAATAACCCTCGTTGTGCTTTTTCATTATACAAAAGAGTTTTTTCCTGAGCATAGGCTTTTGTCATTTGGTTGGGCTGGAGTAGACCTTTTCTTTGTTATAAGTGGGTTTGTTTTATACTATCAGGTAAAAAGGAGATATTACAAAGACGGCAAGGCTTATTATACCAACTACTTTCGCAACAGGGCGCTCAGGATCGTGCCTGCTTATTATGTATCTGTAATCGCGACTATACTTTTTTTTGGAAGGGATAAATTTTTGTCTCCTGTCTTTCCTCTACATCTCAGTTTCCTTTATATCTTCGATTATAATATAGCTACAAGCATACAACCCCTCTATTGGACACTGGCTGTAGAGGTCCAGTTTTATATCTTTTTAATCATAGTTGCCCCTCTTCTTATAGGAAAAAACGGAGTTAGATGGCTCCTTTTTCTAATTGTAATTAATTTGATTTATAGAATAGTATTTCCTTTTTGGCATAGTGCCTCATCAAACAATGGTTTGGTACTCGGCAATATTCTACCGGGCAGGCTTAGTGAATTTTGTTATGGTATGATTCTCGCAAAGATTTATCTTGAAAAGACAGAGTTTATGAATAAGCTTAAAAAGAATTTATATATTTTGATAATCGCAATTTTATCATTTATATGCATATCTGTCTGCTGGTATATCTGGCTTAAACTCGGAGATACTGTTCTTGATAACAAGATTGCAAATGTTATTTATTATCCATGTGTTGGATTAGGTTTTGGGTTATTTTTTCTTCTTACAATTACTTCTCCTCATTTAAATAAAATATTGTCACTAAAACCTGTTACCTTTATCGGAATAATTTCATACAGTATATATTTATGGCATGTTTTTGTTCTTGCATTAATTGGAGATTCGATTAGAGGCGCTATAGGTTTTCTGTTTTCAATAATTGCAACATTAGTAATATCTACTGTATCATATTATCTTATTGAAAGAACGTTTCTTAAATTTAAGGCTTAACTGTATCTGCCTATAAGTTACATAGATGAAGATCGAGGAACAGATATATCCGTATATAGTAAGAGACTTTTCAGATAAAGATGCTATTGTTCTTGCACCTCATCCTGATGATGAATCTATAGGATGTGGTGGAAGTATTGTTAAACATATTAAAGCAGGCAGAAAAGTCAAGGTAATATTTCTTACAAAAGGCGGAAAAGGTGATTTTGAGGGTAGATTTGGTATGGACTATCTCAAAATCCGCATTGAATGTGCTGAAAAGGCACTTGGTGTTTTAGGAGTAAAAGGATACGAATTTTGGGAATATGAAGATAGGGAACTTTTCTCAGCAAAAAACGAGATCATAAAAAGACTAATAAAGGTGACAGATGATTTTTTGCCTTCAATAATCTATGCACCTTCACCTTTTGAGCTACACCCTGATCATAGGGCAACCTTCTCAATAGCATGGAATTTGATTAAAAAAAGACCCTTTCATCTTCTTCTTTATGAAACACTCGTTCCTTTATATCCTGATACACTCGTAAATATTACAGATGAGTGGAAATATAAAAAACGGGCTATAGAGTCCTACTGGACTGAACTCTATTACAATAATTATTCTGAAAAAATAGAAGGGCTTAACAGATACAGGACTGCAACTTTAAGTAAGGAAGTTCTTTATGCTGAGGCATTCCAATCAGTTAATCCTGAAGAACTATTTAAGGACACCATACAATCAAAACTACTCCATTCTTTAATTTCTTACCATTCGCTTTAATGAACCAAAATATTAAGATCAGGCATACAACGGATAAAGATATAAATGGCATAAGAGAACTTTTTAAGATATGTTTTGGCAAGGAGCTTTCTCAAGAAGAATGGAACTGGAAATATAGAGATTCACATCTTGGGAGTTCTTCTATGATAACTGAATATAATGATAAAATTATAGCCCACTATGGAGGTTTTAGAATAAGGCTCTACTCAAAAGGGGAAATATTTAATGGCTATCAAGGGTGTGATGTTATGACACATCCTGAATATCGAGCAAGACTTTTTACAAAGAAGGTCGTCGTTGTTAAATTAGCTGAAGCATTTTATGAAGCAAATCCCATGGATTTTATCTTTGGCTTTCCTTCTGAAAAACACGGAAAGCTTATGAAATTACAATTGGGATTTGAACCTTATAGCTTCATTTCTGTTCTTTCTAAGGATATAAAATCCATAAACAAAGACAAAAAAAATTACTATAAATTTAATTTCGGATGGGAATCTCTAAGGAGTAAAGATATAGACAGATTATGGGAAGAGTATAAAGATTCTTTTGAATTAAGTCTTTATAAAGATAGCAGTTACATTTTCTGGCGATATAAGAAACATCCTACTAAAAGATATGAAATTATAGCAGTTTTCAGTGGTCTGCTTAAAAGAAGATTAAAGACGCTTATTATATTTACCATTAATAACGACGAAATGTTAATCTTAGATTTTTTATTATCTACCAAGACAGATATTTTAAAGATATTTTCCGATTTAGAAAGAATTGCTATTCAAAGAAGGATAAAAAAAATCAGATTGTGGGTTAATCCTTTAGAAAAAATATATAATCTACTGAAAGATTATGGATATATTGAAGAAAGGGGTTTCCCTTATTCAATAAGGGTTTTTAGAAATTCAAGTCTCTTGCCTGATTATTTTATGAAAAATTATTGTTATAGGGCAGGCGATTATGATGCATCCTGAGTAATTATTCTAATCCATATTATTCACAAAGATTTTGGCAGATGCAGTATTTGAGCGGTTTTAAATTCTTTCGAAGAAAGAATTTT
>CAYOJI010000131.1:0-3020 GCA_964404225.1 uncultured Nitrospiraceae bacterium | reverse complement strand
GTTATTTGAAAAACGAGAGGAATGGCTAAGAAGGAGAGTTTTAAAAGTTTTGCGGAACTGGAGTATTGGAAAGCTTGTAGAGAAGTGCGACAGTTTATTGCTCAATTAGTAAAGAAATATCCAAAAGAAGAAAAATTCAGGTTGGTAGACGATATGCTGAGAGCATCGCGCTCAACTACTCATAATATTGCTGAAGGATTTGGACGCTTTCATTATCAGGAAAATATACAATTCTGCCGTCAAACCCGCGGTTCTCTATTTGAACTAAAAGACCAGTTAATTTGTTCGTTAGATGACGGATTTATTACAGAAGATGAAAAAATAAAGGTTTTGAACATATTGATAGAGCTTTAGTCCTTCTTAATGGTTACATCAACTATCTCAACAAACGCAAAAGCAGTTAATTGTTCTAATTACTTCCAATAACTAATAACGAATAACCAATAACTATGAAAATTCTAATGGTTCACAATTTTTATCAATCTTCTTCGCCCTCCGGTGAAGATGTTGTTTTTAGAAATGAAGTAGAATTATTAAGCAGAAATGGGATTGATGTTATTACTTATACAAGACATAATGATGAAATTTTGAACTTCAATATTATTAATAAAGGGCTTCTTCCATTTAATAACATCTGGTCAAATAGAACATACCGAGAAATTAAAGCATTAATTAAACGAGAAAAACCAGATATCGCCCATTTTCATAATATCTGGTATTTAATTTCGCCGTCTGCATACTATGCATGTAAAGATGCTGGTATTCCTGTAATCCAAACCCTTCATAATTTCAGAATATCATGTGTCAATGGACTTTTATCGAGAGACGGGCATGTATGTGAAGAATGTATATCATCAAAAAAAAGTTATTCGTTATTGGTTAATAGTTATTGGATAAAATTGTTAATAAATGCTATTAAATATGGGTGTTATAGGGATTCAAGAATATATTCGTTGTCGATTGCTTTGATGCAATTTTTCCATTGGATGAAAAAAACATGGATTGATAAGGTTGACGCATATATTGCACTAACTGAATTCGGAAGACAGAAGTTTATTGAAATTGGATTGCCTGCTGAGAAAATTTTTGTTAAACCAAATTTTTTATCCAACCCTCCTGCACCAAATTATTCTCACAAGAACTATGCAGTCTTTCTCGGTCGTCTCTCCGCAGAAAAAGGAGTTAATATTCTTATTGAAGCATTTAAATTATTAGGTAAAAAGGATCAGGAATCTGTGGGCGATCATCAGCGACCAATTAAAAGCGATGAACAATTAACGATGAACAATGAGCTATCAGCTATTACCCATAACCTATCACCCATGACTTGTAACCTGTTTCATTTAAAAATTATTGGCGATGGACCTTTGATGGAAAGTCTTCAAAAAACTGTTAAGGTTGGAAAGATTAAAAACATGGAATTTACTGGTAGGTTAAATTTTAAAGATGCAATGAAAATATTACAAAATTCTAACTTTATGATTATGCCTGCCCTATGGTATGAAGGTTTTCCCATGACGATCAGAGAAGCATTTGCCTGCGGCAAGCCAGTTATTGCATCAAACCTTGGGGCAATGGCTGAACTTGTCGAGCATGGAAGAACAGGGCTCCTTTTTGAGCCAGGAAATCCGATAGACCTTGCAGAAAAGATTAAATGGATGATTGAGCATGAAGACGAATGTATTCAGATGGGCAAAAATGCGCGAAAGATATTTGAAGAGAAATATACTGCAGAAAGGAATTATCAGATATTAATGGAAATATATAAAAAGGTAATAGGTGATAGGTGATAGGTAATGGGTAATGGGTGATTGGTTAAGAGAGTACAGCTTTATAATTTCCCCTCTATCAAGAGAGGATAAAGGTGTGTAATGGCTTCCCCTCTATCAAGCAACAAAATAACACACACCCCGTCACTTCGTGCCACCCCTCTTTTTAGAGGGGAATTAAAACCTCCCCTCTATTAAGAGGAGATTGAGGGGTGTGTAATGGCCTTCAATTATGAGTATAATGCTAAGAAAATTATCCTAATCACTAATAACAAACAACAATTAATTATTACAAATTAGCCCGATGTTTTACTTAAGTGGCATTAAACTTCATCCAATTGATATAGATAGCGCCCTTAAGATTGTTGCGCAATCAATACCAAAAAAAGGTGGTGATTATTTTTGCTTTTCAAATATTCATCTTGTAATGGAAGGGATTAAACATGATGAAATAAAAAATGCTTTAAACAACGCTACAGCGAATTTTCCAGACGGGATGGGTGTTGCCTGGGCATTGAAGTTTCTGGGAAATAATTTCAATGACAGGGTGCGTGGTGCTGATTTTATGCTTAAGCTATGCGAATATGCTTCTAAAAATAATCTGAAAATATTCTTCTATGGAAACACAGAAGAAACCCTTCAAGCTTTAAAAGAAAAATTAAAATCAATGTACCCTCGTTTGAATATAGCTGGAGCAATTTCACCACCCTTCAGTCCACTTACAAAAGAAGAAGATGAGGCTTATGTGAGACAAATAAATGGTTCGGGTGCTGATATTCTTTTTGTCTCACTTGGCGCACCAAAGCAGGAAAAGTGGATGTATGAGCATAAAGGGAGAATAAACCCAGTACAACTTGGTGTCGGTGCAGCGTTTAGTTTTATAACTGGCAAAGTAAAACAATCTCCGAAATGGATGCAAAAGACAGGGCTTGAATGGCTTTATCGCCTTCCACAGGAGCCCAAAAAGACCATATATCGCATGTCCCTTGTCCCCGAATTCCTTTTCCGTTTATTCATTCAAAAATTAACCCACCAACCCTAAATTTCCTCCACTTCGGAAGTGGAATGATTTTCTCTATATACTAAATTTACATGCCATTTTTGTTATTAATATCAACCACTTCCAAGCCTAAATTTCTCCCACTTCCGAAGTGGATGAAGGTGTAAGAAAATAAAGCACAAACGGAAAACGTGCTTTCACAGGGCCTATTTATGAACGGCAAAAGCTCTATGCTCTTAGGGCAAATGCGT
>CAYOJI010000130.1:0-3222 GCA_964404225.1 uncultured Nitrospiraceae bacterium | reverse complement strand
TGTCAATTTTGTGGAAACAATACCTTTTCAGCGAGATTATTTTTGAGGAAAGGCGGAAGCTTGACAAAAAAATAGTTCTCTGGTAATATTTCCAATTGCTGTTGAATCCAGCGTTTAAATGAATTAAATACATTAATGGAGGTAATTTGCCTACTATATCTCAGTTAGTAAATAAAGGGCGTGAGAAGGTTAAGAGCAAGACTAAGAGTCCTGCTCTGAGAGGGTGTCCTCAAAAAAGAGGAGTTTGTGTTAGGGTTTATACGACAACACCTAAGAAACCTAACTCAGCTTTAAGGAAAGTTGCAAGAGTTAGACTAATGACAGGTATGGAAGTTACAGCGTACATACCTGGAGTAGGTCACAATCTTCAGGAACATTCAATAGTAATGATAAGAGGCGGTAGAGTAAAAGATTTACCTGGTGTTAGATACCACATAATAAGGGGTGTGCTTGATTCTATGGGTGTTGCTGATAGAAGACAGGGAAGATCTAAATATGGAGCAAAAAAGCCTAAATAGTAGGTATTAAAAATGCCAAGAAGAAGAGTTGTAGAAAAAAGAGACATTTTACCAGATCCTAAATATAACAGTAAAATAGTGAGCAAGTTTATAAACGCAATAATGAAGAACGGGAAAAAATCGATAGCTGAAAAAATATGTTATGGAGCATTTGAAATATTAAAGAATAAAACAGGGAGCGATCCGCTCAAGGTTTTTAAGACTGCACTTGAAAATGTCAAGCCCGTTCTGGAGGTTAAACCAAGAAGAGTTGGAGGTGCTACATATCAGGTGCCAGTTGAAATAAGACCGCATAGGCGAACTGCTCTCGCTTTCCGCTGGATACTGAATTATGCTCGAGCCAGGGGTGAAAAGACAATGCAAGAGAGGCTTGCAGCTGAATTATTAGATGCTTATAACAATACAGGGTCTTCCATAAAAAAGAAGGAAGATACTCATAAGATGGCAGAGGCAAATAAAGCCTTTGCGCATTATAGATGGTAGGCAGAAGAGAGGAGAAGAAATTTGTCGAGATTTCCTGTAGAAAAGACAAGAAATATTGGGATAATGGCACATATAGATGCAGGGAAGACTACGACCACGGAACGCATCCTTTTTTATACTGGGGTTACATACAAAATAGGCGAAGTGGACGAAGGTACAGCTGTAATGGACTGGATGATTCAGGAGCAGGAAAGGGGTATCACAATAACTTCTGCCGCTACAACATGTTTTTGGAAAGATTATAGAATCAATATAATTGATACTCCGGGGCACGTCGATTTTACTATAGAGGTTGAAAGATCCTTGCGCGTACTTGATGGAGCTGTCGCGATTTTTGATGCTGTGGCAGGTGTTGAACCCCAGTCTGAAACTGTTTGGAGACAAGCAAATAGATACGGTGTGCCACGTATTGCCTTTATAAATAAGATGGATAGAGTTGGAGCAGATTTTTTTATGAGTATAAGAAGCATGATTGAAAGATTAGATGCTAAGCCGGTTCCTGTCCAGATCCCCATTGGAAGTGAAGATGATTTTAGAGGTCCGATAGACCTTATAAGAATGAAGGCTATATATTTTGATGATGAAACACTTGGGGCTAAATATATAGAAGGAGATATTCCCGAAGAACTTATGCCTCATGCTCTTGAATGGAGAGAGAAAATGCTGGAATCTTTAGCCGATATTGATGAAATAATAATGGAAAAATATCTTGAGAGAAAAGAAATAACCATAGAAGAGATAAAGTCGGCTTTGAGGAAAGGAACTTTAGAAAGAAAACTTACGCCGGTACTTTGTGGTTCTGCATTTCGCAATAAAGGGATTCAACTTCTACTTGATGCAATTATTGATTATCTACCTTCGCCGTTAGATATTCCGCCTATTGTGGGAACTATACCTAATAGCGATTCCGTAATAGTTCGACATGCAAATGATGAGGAACCATTTTCTGCACTTGCATTTAAAGTAATGACAGACCCTTTTGTTGGACAGCTTATTTTTATTAGAGTTTATTCAGGAGTTTTGACATCTGGCTCTTATGTTTATAACTCAAGTAAGGATATAAAAGAGCGTGTTGGAAGAATATTAAAAATGCATGCAAATAAACGTGAAGAAGTAAAAGAAGTTTCTGCTGGTGATATAGCTGCGGTTGTCGGATTAAAAAAGACACTTACAGGCGATACACTTTGTGATGAAAAGAATCCTATAATACTTGAATCAATAGAATTTCCTGAACCAGTGATGTCTGTAGCAATTGAACCCAAAACAAAGGCTGACCAAGAAAAACTTTCTCAATCCTTGGCAAAGCTTGCACAAGAAGACCCTTCTTTCAAAGTTTCTTATGATGAAGAAACAGGACAGACAATTATATCTGGCATGGGAGAACTTCACCTCGAGATTATCGTGGACAGATTACTTAGAGAATTCAAGGTAAGTGCTAATGTTGGAAAGCCTCAGGTTGCTTATAAAGAGACGATCAGATCTTCAGCAAAGGCTGAAGGCAAATTTATCAAGCAAACCGGTGGTAGAGGACAATATGGTCATGTTTTCATAATGGTGGAACCTTTAGAAGCAGGTAAGGGATTTGAATTTGAAAACAAAATAGTTGGTGGAACCATACCGAAGGAATATATACCAGCAGTTGAAAAAGGAATAAAAGAAGCAGCGGACAGAGGTATCCTTGCAGGATACCCTGTTGTTGATTTTAAGGCAACACTACTTGATGGTTCATATCATGAAGTCGATTCTTCCGAGATGGCATTTAAAATAGCTGGATCAATGGCTTTTAAAGAGGCTGCAAAAAATGCTAAACCGGTAATTCTTGAACCTATAATGAGTCTTGAAGTGGTAACCCCAGAAGAATACATGGGAGATGTAATAGGAGACCTTAATGGTCGTCGTGGAAAGGTAATTAGTATAGAAAGAAGGGGTAATGTTCAGGTTATCAAAGCCTATGCTCCTTTGGCAGAGATGTTCGGCTATGCTACAGATTTAAGGTCGAAGACGCAAGGTAGAGCAACCTATACAATGCAATTTTCACATTACGAAGAAGTTCCTAAGGGAGTTTCTGAAGGAATTATATCGTTAGTAAGAGGACATTAGATTATTTTATATGCAAAATTTAAAAGTAGAAATATAAATTTTAAGATTTGTTTTTTGCAATTATCAAGGAGGGCATATGGCAAAGGCTAAATTTGAGAGGGTAAAGCCACATGTAAACGTA
>CAYOJI010000129.1:0-3252 GCA_964404225.1 uncultured Nitrospiraceae bacterium | reverse complement strand
GCAATGAATAAAAACACACCACCAGATGTATTAGAAAAACTTTCAAAGGACAGTGTGTATCTTGTGAGAGAAGAGGTGGCCTTAAATCCATCAACACCTGTGAAAAATCCGCGAGAAAAACTTGCGGAATTAGAGCAGTGGCTTAACACGATTTTCGTAGAGAGAGAAGAGATAATAAAAGGTCTATTGACTGGGGTGCTATCAAATCAACATGTTTTGTTGATAGGAGCCCCAGGTACAGCAAAATCAATGTTAGCGAGAGCTCTTTGTAACTCGATAGACGGAGCGGAATACTTTGAACGGTTATTAACAAAGTTTTCAGTGCCAGATGAACTGTTTGGCGCAATCAAGCTCTCAGCTCTGAAGGAAGACAAATTTGAGCGTAACATTGAAAAGCATCTACCTACCAGCCACATAGCCTTTATTGATGAGATTTTCAAAGCCAACAGCAGCATTCTTAACACACTTCTAACACTAATAAACGAGAGAATTTTTCACAACAACTCAATACCAGTGAAATGTCCGTTGATTACTTTGATTGGTGCGAGTAACGAATTGCCAGAGGATGAAGTGCTATCAGCCTTATTTGATAGGTTTATGCTAAGGTATACAGTGAGTTACATAAGAAGCAAGGGAGAATTCCTAAAATTGCTAGGTGACGAGATTGACATTAACCCACCGATAAAAATCACATTAGACGAACTTAAAAAACTACAGTGCGAGGTTGATGCCGTAGAAATAAGCGATAACATCAAAAACATAATAGTTGGTATCCGAGAGACATTGACAAAAGAAGGTATTATTATCAGTGATAGGCGATATATCCATAGCCTGAAAGTGCTAAAGGCATATGCGTATTTAAACGGAAACAATAAAGTTACTGAGGACGATTTGGAGATACTCAAGGCGTGTTATTGGACATCACCAGAACATATCCCCAAAGTCGCAAAGATAATTATTAATCTGACGAACCCAATTGGCAGGCGAGCTGAGGAAATCTATGATAGTGTTATAACTACATGGGAAACAATAAAAAGGGAAAACGACGAAACAACTAAATCAGCAATGGCAACAGAGATGATACCAAAGATTAAAAATGCACTTGCGGAACTCGATGAATTGATAACGAAAATGGAAAAAGAAGGCAGAAAAACTGTAAAAATAGACCAGTACAGGATAGAGATAAACAGAATTCTAAGGGACGAAATACTTTCGGGTATACTTGGAATAAGAGCCTAAACCCTTTTATAATTTTATTTTTATTTCGGGGGTGAAAACCATGCTTGAGGAAGAAAAAACAAAAAACACGATATGGTGTGATAGGTTTGACCATGAAGCGTTCCAGCGAATGCTGACTAAAGCGGAGAATTTTGGGAAAGTGATACAGAACTATGAAAAAACACTTAAGACGATAGACGGATTAGCACAGGATATATTCAACAGCCTATACAAGTTTGTAGTAAGAGATAACCCAGATGAAGCCATTGAGCCACAGTACTTATACAACCGACCCTTTATCAAAAAGGGAATGAAGACAAAAGAATACGAAGAATTACGATGCTATACACGACTACAGGAAATAGAAAGTACACTGGCAACCATGACAATACTTTCAGTGCTTATGCAAGAAATAGCAAAGGATGGAGAACTCTGGAGATATGTAGAGAAAATCAATGAAGCTAACGACATTCAAACAGAGATAAACAAACTATTCTCAAGATTACAGGGTTTGGAAGTAGCCGAACAATCAGCAACAGACACAACAGTTAAAGACCAGTTAAAGAAGGAAATACAGAGCATTCAAAACAAAATCCAGAAATTGAAAAACAAGATGCCAGAGATACAACAACCATCAGAGTCAAAGTTAAGGCAAGCTATGAGCAAAGCAATCAAAACCGCTACAGAGGAAGAGGAACTTTTTAACAGTATGGTTACAGGTTGGGGAATGGAACAGGGAACACCACAGCAATTACAATCAGAAATAAAGTTTGAAATAGCAAAACAATTGATTAAAAACCAGAAAATCAGAGCCTTGTCAAAAATTCTCGGAAGGTTTAAGCGACTAGCGATTTCGAAATGGAAGAATAAAATAAAGAAAGAACCATCTGAGATATACGATATAACACAGGGCAACGACTTGGCATATCTATTACCTTCAGAATTGCTTAAATTGTCAATGCCAGAGATTGAAATACTGTTTTACAAGGAGTATATCGAGAGAAAACTATTACAGTACGATTTAGAAGCAAAAGAGCGTATGGGCAAGGGCGCAATTGTATGTTGCGTTGATAATAGTGGTAGCATGGAAGGAGATAGAGAAATATGGAGCAAAGCGGTAGCGTTAGCAATATTAGAGATAGCGTTGAAAGAACAAAGAGAATACGCAGTTATACATTTTGGTAGTAGTAGTGACCCTATAAAAATCATTGAGATACATCCGAAAGATGACTTGCAAACGAAGATGAAAAACATCATGGAGATAGCAACATATTTCCTAGGTGGTGGCACTGATTTTGAGAAACCGTTGAGGGCAGCACTGACAACACTAACAAAAAACGAATACAAAAAAGGCGATATAGTGTTCATTACAGACGGAGAATGCGAAATTTCAAAAGACTTTGAAAAAGAATTTCTTAAGGTCAAGAAGGACAAAGAGTTTAAAATGATAACAGTGAACATTGGTGGTAGTGTAGAGACACTCGAACACATCTCAGACAAAACTATTAAAGTGGCAAACCTAGTCCGTGATAGTGATGAAGTCGCTGGAGAGGTTTTTGAATTCTTTTAAACCTTTTACTTTTTATTTTTATTTCGGGGGTGAAAAACATGATCGAAGAATACAAAGGAGAAGGATATATAGTAGAGGAAGTGGACAAGAAGCGATTAAAAGAAGTCGTTGACCGTATAACAAGCAAGTCAGAGAGACACGAGGAGTTAACGAATGCAGAGCGGTTGATGATAAAACATAGCATAGGTACACGAGTTATGCTGGCGAGGCAAGGCTTATTTCTGGAGTATTTGGCGGAGGATTGGCATAATAGAGTTAGACAGGAAGTGGCCAGACATCCAAATGCACCACCAGAAGTACTAAGAAAATTAGCAGAAGATGAATCTAGAAATGTGCGTAGGAGTGTTGCAAAGAATAAAAACACACCGCCTGATGTATTAGCAAAACTATCAAAGGACAGTGATAGGGATGTGAGAATAGCAGTAGTCAAACACCCATCAACACCAGTGGAAATCATAAGGAAA
>CAYOJI010000128.1:0-3459 GCA_964404225.1 uncultured Nitrospiraceae bacterium | reverse complement strand
AACCATTGAGAATTATACCCAAATTCGTATTTGCATAATTCATGTTACACTATCGAAAACTATGAAGAGATTGAAAAAGTAGCAAGGGAAGTTGTTAAGGAAATGGGATATTATGTCAAAGTTGCTGACTGGAATAGAAAAGAATACTTAAAGGCAAAAATCAGGACAGCCTTAAAAAATGTGTTAATAAGAGCTATTGACGGAAGAGTTGCATACGAAGAAATAGAAGAACTCTCAAAAGAGATTGCAAACCATGCTGAGGTTATATATGCTGCAGCATAATTTTTTTGAAATTTATGACTTTAAGTAGTCTGAGATTTTATTCTTTCAAAAACCCCATACATGCATTTAATAGAAGAGATGAAGTTTCCTCCTTCAAAAGATAAATATATAAACCAGCATGTTTTATTCTTGGATGACAAAGATTGGCCAGAAAGACTATTTTCAGCTCTTCATTAACCGCCACTGACCAGCTATTTTAGGGAAGTGGTTGATTTGATTCTAACCGTTTTAATATGTTATCCTTTTTATAAGGAGTTTAAGAGGGTTTTAAACGATTTTTATAGTAGTTTAACCACTTAACCTTCAAAATAAAAAACGAAGGGGGTATTTAAAACACTCTAAAGAAAGGGTTAATGAGATTTTAGATATCATCTCCTTCCCAAAATCCATTTTAAAATCTAAATCTATCTAACCCTTCATAAATAATTTCCAGAATAAAAGAATAATTTTAAATATCTTTTGTTTTATCCAAGAAACTTATTTACAAATAAGGAGGAATTAAATATGGTAAGCAAAGGGAAAATAGTAAAAGTATATTATACGCTTTCAGTAGATGGCATAGTTATTGATAGTTCAAAAGAAGGCGAACCTTTTGAATTCTGCGTTGGAAGTGGACAAGTTATCCCCGGCTTTGAAAAGGCACTTATCGGAATGAAACTGGGTGAAAAGAAATCATTCAAAGTTTCACCTGATGAAGGATATGGAGAAGAAAATCCAGCAATGATCTATGAGATATCAAAGGAGATGTTACCACCTGGACCTGAACCTGAAATAGGCATGATACTATATGCCAGAGACCCTAATGGCCAAAGTATACCAGCTACAATAAGTGATGTTAAAGAAAATACTGTCGTATTAAATTTTAATCATCCTCTTTGTGGTAAGATACTCGATTTTACAGCAGAAATAGTAGATATAAAATAACGCTCATTTAAAAATACCTCAATTGAATGCAAAGGCAATATCTGCTTATTTGAGTTAATTTTGTATTGTTGGGACTATCTTTTCAAATTTTCTCGAAGTAGATTCTTTTTAAGGTAGGGTTAATTCAGCGACAACATTATCATTAACTCATAGTTTTCCAGAACGTAAAATACTAATTAATAACCAAAGACCAAAAATACTCGCTAATATAAACCCCGCAAGGCCAAGAATAGGATATCCGAAAAGTTTAGGTCCTGTGCCCGTCTGAAACACAATAGAAGATCCGATAACGAGGGCAGCGATTACAACTGCGAAGCTTAAACGATTGCTTGATTTATCAAGTTCACTGATAAGACGCTCAAGTCCACGATGTTCAAATCTTATCCCAAGCTCATCTTTTTTGACCTTTGAAATTATCTCTCTCATATCAGAGGGAAGTTTTTTAAAAAGAATGGCAGACTCTCCTATTAATCTGTAAACCTCCTTTAACTGCCTCGAAGGGTCTAATCTCCTAAGCATCAGCTTACGAGCATAAGGTCTCACATGTTCAATAATGTTAAAGTCAGGATATAACATTTTACCTACGCCTTCGCTAATCACAAGTGACCTTGCCATCATAGCAAGGTTTGCAGGAAATCGTAGCTTATAATGGCGTATAATATCTGTTAATTCGTTTATGATAGAATTGATATTCAGTTGCTCTAAAGGAACTTCATAATAGCGATCAAGAAAATCCGCCAATTCCATTCTGAAGGAAATTCGATCTATTGGTTCAGAGGTTATACCAGTGTTTAAGAGAACATCTAATAGTGAATCTACATCCTTTTCTACAATAGCAGTAAAAATGATACCTATTTGGTAAGTTGTTTCCTCATCGAGTATCCCTATCATACCAAAATCGACAGGTGCAATTACATTTTCTTTAATGACGAAAAGATTTCCAGGGTGAGGGTCGGCATGGAAAAAATGGCATTCGAAAATCTCTTTAAGGATTAGATTAGCTCCATTAATAGCTACCAACTTTCGATCCATACCTGCTGCTTCCAATTTTTCAACATCGGAAACCTTGATCCCTTGTATATATTCCATGGTTAATACTTTAGTAGTTGTTAAATCCCAATAGACCTTTGAGATATAAACAGTCTCATCCCCTTCAAAGTATTTCCTGAAACGATCAATATTTCGACCTTCTCTTACAAAGTCCAGTTCCCTACGTATAGTTCTGGCAAACTCATCAACTATTCTGATAGGCTCGTAATATCTACTTTCTGGGAGGTGCCGTTCAGCAAGTGTAGCTAAATCATATAATATCCGTATATCCGTCTCAATAGTATCTTCAATTTTGGGTCTTTGGACTTTAACAGCTACTTCATTACCTGCCTTCGTACGAGCATGGTGAACTTGAGCGAGTGAGGCAGCAGCTAAAGGTTTTTCTTCGAATGATTCGAAAAGTTCATTAAGTGGTTTACCAAATTGCGACTCGATAACGGTCTTAGCCTCCTCAAATGTGAAAGGCGGTACCCTATCCTGAAGCTTGCTAAATTCTTTTATAAAGTCAGGGGAGATTAAGTCAGGCCGACTGCTTAATATCTGTCCTAATTTAATAAAGGTTGGACCCAGCTCCTCAAAGACAAGCCGCGCACGCTCAGCAGTAGAAAGATGTTCAATACCTTTTACCTCTTTTTTAAATAACTTTCTCTGCCAAGGTAAATAATACTTCACCTTTAAGCGATCCAGAATATCTCCGAATCCATATCGAACAAAGATCGTAGCAATTTGACCATATCTCTTTAGATCCTGATAGGTTTCGCGAACTTTGAATATAGACATCTCTTTAATATTTCTCTTTTTATTTTAGGTCGAAGATATTTTCTTTTCTATCTCCTCCAACCTTTTTGAAATACCATCGATATCTTTTTTAGTTGGAAGCCCCAAATCAGTTATTATCTTCTGGATAGATCTGTTTATTCTTTGAACCAATTCGTCTTCCTGCCTCTCAGCTTCTTTAAGTAGCCTATCTACCATCTTAAATTTTTCTTTCCTACTCAACTCACCACGTTTGATTAAATCATCAACAAATTCTTCTGCTTTTTCTTTTGTGAGGCTTAATAAGCCTAACCCAAAAAACATTGCTTTTTTGATGATATCCATAATCTCCCTCCTTACTTCAATCCAAAATAATTGTATTTTTGGTTAACATCACTATTGTCCGCTAAAAATTTAGGATAAGGCTTGAACTCTCTGTCAGAGGTG
>CAYOJI010000127.1:0-3627 GCA_964404225.1 uncultured Nitrospiraceae bacterium | reverse complement strand
AGATGGGTAACCCCAAAAATTTCACAATGTCCGCTCAAGGGACATACCCCCTAACATTTTGCTACTTACAAATTTTTGAAATTGTGTCATTTTTGAAAATAGTATGATATTATTAGTTTTATGAAGGCATTATGGAAGGGTAACATAAGTTTTGCATTAGTGAATATTCCAGTAAAACTTTATTCTGCTGTTCAAAAAAGAGGTCTCAATTTTCACCTTCTCCACAAAAGATGCTCATCACCATTGCAATATGAGAGATTTTGTCCTGTTTGTAAAACTGAAGTACTATGGGAAGATACAGTGCATGGCTATGAATACGAAAAGAACAAATTCGTTATTATCACAGATGAGGAGATGGAGAACCTTCCTCTTAAGACATCAAAAAGCATCGATGTTTTGAGATTCATGGATGCGAAAGAGATAGATTCAATCTATTATGATAAATCTTATTACATCGAACCCGCTGAAGGAGGAGAAAGGGCATACGCACTACTTAGAGAAACCATTAAGGATACAGGAAAGGTGGCACTTGCGAAGATTACGTTTAAAAACAGGGAACATGTTGCGATACTAAGAGTATATCAAGATCTTTTACATTTGCAGACACTTCTTTATGTTGATGATATAGTTAGACCCGAGACCTTAAATATTCCCAAAAAGATATCGTTAGACGAAAAAGAGCTTTCACTTGCAAAAGAGCTTGTAAAACATTTTCTTGGAAGATTCAATATTGAGTCATATCATGATGAATTCAGGGATTCTCTTATGGAATTAATTAAGACAAAGATAGCTGGGAAAGAAATAAAAGTAGCACCGAAGAAGGAAGCTGAAAAGGTTATTAGCTTAATGGAGGCTCTAAAAAAGAGTCTTGAGAAAGGAGCAAAGAAAAAGGCTCTCTAACCTTCTTAACTATTTAACCCATAAGTTTAGAGCTCTTTGCAGATGTAGTATTCTCGCTAATTTTTTAGCTTTTTTCAAGGATACATTCTTCTGGGTGTTTATCGTATCTTATACCCTTAAAAATAGGAGCTCTCAATTTGTTATCTTTTGTCAATTCATGGTATTCCACGCGAACGATCAATTCAGGTTTAACCCAATAGGCTTTTCTTTTAAAATGAGGAATTTCCTTAAAAGGATTTTTATTGGTTTTCATATTTGTAAGAATATGGTAAATGCGTCTTGCTGTTTTTTGATCAAAGCCTGTCCCAACTTGACCAATATGAATAATTTTTCCTTTATCATATATGCCAAGGATTAATGAACCAAAAACCTCTTTTCTTGAGCCTTCACCTTCAAGATAGCCACACACAATTGCATCGATATCATAGGCTTTTTTAATCTTTAACCAGTATACTGACCTCTCACCTGGTAGGTACGGACTTAGTTTTTCTTTTGCTATTATGCCTTCAAACCCTTTTTTTAATGCAAAGGAAAAAAGTTTTTTCCCTTTGGTATACGATTCTGAATATATAACATTCTCTGAAATAGGAAATAATCCTTTGAGTAATTCTTTCCTTTCAATAAGGGGGGTTTTCATAAGGGATTTTCCATTCAAATAAAGCAGGTCAAATACAACATAATTTACCGGGATCAGTTTTGAAAGTATCTCTATCTTATTTGGATCATTGATGTGTTCTCTTTGCTGTAGGCTGTCAAATTTAGGAACTCCTTCAACGAATACTACCAGTTCTCCATCAAAGACCGCAGAGTTTACTCTTAAAAATTTGCTCATATTCAAAAGCTCCGGATACCTGTATGTTATGTTCATTAGCCTTCTGTTTTGAAGTCTTACACTTTTTTTATCTACAAAGGCAATACATCTTGAACCGTCCCATTTCAATTCAAATATATGTTTCTCGGAATCAAATGGTCGTGAGGACCTTGCTAACATTGGGGAGATTGTCATCATTTTTTTTAATGAAAACATTTTAAATCCTTATTTATTTTTATTATCCTTACTCATGTCGAGTCCGAACTTCAGAAATTTTAGCTCACTTTATTCATAATTCATAAGTAACATTTGGTTTGAAACCAAAGAAGGAATGTAAATTGCCTTTTTTGTGATTAAAATCCTTTTGTTTATTTATTATCTGCTAAATATTATCTAAGATCCGAATAACTTGTTGAAGCCTAAAAACCTTCACTTACGATGTGGAGGTAAACATATAACTTGTGATAAGTTTTCAATTATTACTGAGTTTTAATATAACTGTTATTACAGCCTTTGTGACATTCATAATAAAATCAAAATCAAGGGTATTTTGTGTATCACGATGTGTATGATAGTATGGATTTCTGAACATGGCTGTATCTGTTAACATGAGAGCAGGGTATCCATAATTCCAGAATGATGCATGGTCACTAAAGCGTGTTTCTGGTATTATCCGCCCCGAGAAAGGTGTTTTATAAGTTACAATTTTAAGTTCAGGGACATATTCTCTTGATATGCTGTAAAAGGCCTCCATTAGATGTTTAGATTTTCTATTTGAAATTACCGCAAGAAAATCCCCCTTTTTTGGAACAGGTGCTCTAACTAAGACAGGTGCGATCTGACTTCCATCATTTTTGTCCGTGTATCCTACGGATTCGAGTATAAACACAGCTTTATATCTTTTATTGGCCTTTTTTGCTTCCTTAACAAAATATTCACTACCTATTAAGAAGCGAATGGTTTGAGGTTGAGGCTCTTCAAGGGTAAATGCAACAAATTGAATACTTTTATTTAACCTTTCCCTGCTTAAAATATTTGCAGCTTCGAGTAAGACGGCTACTCCGCTGGCGTTATCATCTGCACCTGGACTACCCCACGCAGCATCATAGTGAGCTCCTAAAAGTATATATTCGGTGTCTTTTTTTGTACCTTCAAATGTTGCTATTATATTACGATAGGTTCTTTTTTGGAATAGGAAATATTGGTTTTCTACGTTTAAATTAAAAGACTTAAGTGTAAATTCAATAAAATTTGCTTTTTTTTCAAGTTCGTTGTAATTAGTCGACCCGTGTCTGAGACCCTCTATCTCACTAACATAGTTTATGAGCCTCTCCTTACTTAGATTTTCCAATATTACTTCCATTCGTTAATAATGAAATACATATGAGGCATCCAGTTATCTATATATTTTTGGATGAGTTTGAATCAGTATAATCTTTGTAAGTTATAGTCCGAGTGCATCGGAAATTCTTTTCTTCTGTTTTTCGAATGCCTTTTGCCCGTATTCAAGACTTTTTATAAGATCTTTTTTAGCATTTTCTGATAATTCAATACCTCGCTCGATAATATGTGATACCCTCTCTTTAATGTCTCCTGCAAATTCTTGAATACCTTCAACAGTGTCTTCAATTAAATCAGCAGTTTCTTTTTTTACGCGTTTTGCTGTTTTTGCAATATCCCTTCTTGTTTCTTTCCCAGATTTGGGAGCATATAAAAGTGCAATTACAGCTCCAATGATTCCACCCAATAGGAACGCACCTGCTATCTTTTTATAATCGTCTTCCATATTTCCTCCTTTTGATTAAAAATAACTTTTTAAAACTTTAACAAGAATAATCAACAGAGTCAACTTATTAAAAAGTCGGGTTAGCATCACCTTTTCCGTGATAGGTCACGCAGCATATCTAACAAACTTT
>CAYOJI010000126.1:2011-3674 GCA_964404225.1 uncultured Nitrospiraceae bacterium | reverse complement strand
TGATTTGGGTTTTTAACGAAAATATAGAATAAGTCTTCGATAGTTAGACCAAGAACTTTAGCTCCAAGTAAGACGGTTTCTACAGTAGGTTTGATAAGTTCATCTATATATTTGTTGTATAATCTTGGCACTCTTAAGGAGTCTCTAAGCGCAAGTTCAAGCATGTTTTTGAAAATTTTCAAGTAAACTTTGTTGGCTTCAATTGAAAGCCTGGATGGTAGTGGTCTAAACTCTATTGTTTCATGTCTAAGTATTGAGTATTCAAACATTGCTGAATAGTTGATTATTGACTGACGAGAAGATTGAAACATCCTAACTATTTCTTCAGGTTCTTTGTATCGTCTATAAGTCCTTCTGACTTCTTTAAGGTCAGGTAACCGTAAGTAATTGAGATTTAATGTAGACCCATGCACAGATTTTAGCGTGAAAAATAGCGGTTCAATAAGAGTTCCAATTAAGTAAAGTCTAATTAGTCTATTAACATCGTCTACAAACGGTTTAGTTGAGCAATGAAAGTGAGTTGCGGCAGCAGACTCTAATTTTATCCTTTCTTCATTAACTTGTCTGATAAAATCAATATAGTTACGCTCAAACACACCCCAACCACGCCATACGCATGATGCAACTTCAAAACCATCGAAGCTTAAGGAGCTATCTGACTTTACTTCACCCCATTCTTCAAATATGGGATACGCTTTTTCTACACCTCCTTTCAGAGAACCTTCGAACTCAAATCCGAATGTTGTGTTATACAGTTCATTGAGTTCCATTTCCCCACCTCCTTCTAATATCCCAAGTTTCAAAATCTATTGGTGTTAAAAAGCCAGGCGAACCTGACTTAATAACCCTCTTTAATCGTTGTCTTTGACTTACTGGCAATGGCACACTATCAAAGAAGTCCCAAAACGATGTAAAGAAGCTTATCCTATTTGTTCTTATAGCTTGTTCCAATTCTCTGGCAAAGATTATATTTGCCCATATGTTTGCAATTTTAAACTCTGAACTAAAGTAGCGATGCTCTATACATTTTCTTTCTATTAAAGCATGAGTATTTAAAACAAAGTAACGCAATCCACTTCTCGGGTTATATGCGTCTTGTGTAAGATAGTAATTTTCAAAGTCTTTAAACTCTTTAAATAGCTGTTTTACTGAAAAGAACTTTAATCGCTGTTCATTACGAAGACAAGCAAGATACTCTTCCCATTTTACCATTGTTAGGTAATACCGATAAAAGTATGTTTTAGTTGAAGGAAAGTTAACATGCATAGAGCATCTATTCCTTACTTGAAATCCAGCTTGTTTGATAACATTTAGTGTTTCTTTAAGTTCTGGAGTTCGGGAGGAATGAAATGGGATTGTAGAAACTTCAATCCCTCCAAGAAGCAAGCCAGAGTCAAATCCGACTTTCCAGAGTAATGTTTTATCACGACTATTTAAAGCTTTTATGTTGCAGATAGCACTAACATAGTTACCGCCTTCATACTCTAATTCTATCCCACTCAACACTGTAAATCTGGTTGGAAGGAGGTTGTTGAAGTAAATCCACCTGCAATGCTCGCATATCCAGCCTCCAATTGTTTCTATGTGAGCTTCTTGACGGTCACAAATTCTACACATCAGTTACACCTCCCAGTCTTCATCCTCAATACCGTATATAATTTTA
>CAYOJI010000126.1:0-2001 GCA_964404225.1 uncultured Nitrospiraceae bacterium | reverse complement strand
CGGTCACAAATTCTACACATCGTTTATACCCCCTCCTCGTCTTCAATCCCGTATATAATTTTATACTTTTTCCAATTCCAGTCTTTTCTTTCTTTACTACTACTACTACTAAATAAATAGGATATGTAACGTTTAGTTACTATCTTTTGGTTTAATTTAGTTAGACTACCATCCTCTGTGTCTACTGAATAATTTCCATCGTCTACTTCTTTCCAAACTCCATTTCTTAAAATCTTATGTTCACGGCTATAACTAACAACTTGAGAAAACAATGTTCCATTTTCAGTTTTCTTTCTAAACATTGGTTTATCATAAACTGTTAAGTAAAGTTGTCTTTTATGGAGTAAGAAGATAAATGCGGCAGTAGCGATTGTTCTAACTAATTCAGGAAGAAACACTGTATCTTTTTCTTCAATGAGGTCTGCCCACGCATAAGTATCATTTTGTCGAGGATTAAACATGTCACTTTCTACTACACCGTTATGCACTATCCATACCCGACGCTCTTTAGAGTAAGCTGGATGAGCGTCAAGGTGGGTTCCTGTAGCTGTTAGTCTTGTATGTCCTAAAATTATCGCTGGTTTGTCAAATTGGATAGTTTTTTCTAACACTGCGATTGCTTCTTCTGCGGTTGGTTTGAAGGAATGATACCAGCGAATTTTGTTATCCCCCTGATTTACAGCAACTCCTACGCTATCACCGCCCCTTGTTTCATTTCTGACAAGGGAGCAAGCAAACTCAAAAAATTCATTTTTAGTTATTCTTTTACTTATTAGCGTTGCAATACCGCACAATTTACATCAACCTCCTTTTTATTTTTTCTAAAAGTAAACGACGGGTTAAAAACCGTCATTTACCTGCTTTTTCTTTCATTATACCACATTTGAGCGAGTTTGTCAACCCGTTCTTGAAGCCCGCTTTCAAATAGCATTAACTTCATCCTTTCTCTAACAGCGTTAAATATCCATACTGCTAATTCAAAGTAGAGTTTAACAAATGAGATTTATAATTAGCTGGGAAGACTCTTAACTCTACACTATCATAACCTCCTTTCTCACAAAACCTGATAGTAGTAGCACGCTTACCTGAGTCTATCATATGGTGTTGTAAGGATGAACCTGCTGCTAAACGCAGTCTTTCAAATTCATCGTATGCATAAAATGCTATCGTTTTCCAAAACTCTGCTTCTTCGTCTGGTAGTATACCGTTTCGATAAATGAAATGGAAGTGGATTGCTGAAGGGCTTTTGGTTTTAGGTAGTTTGTTGAGTAAATTAGTAACTTTCATCAGTCTTCTACGAGTAAAAAGGAGTCCATCTGGCCATAAAGTAATTTCACTGCCTTTTGGTAATGACCCGTCTCGTTTTATCTCATGGATTGCCCACCAGACATGGTGAGAGTGCGTAGCATACAACATCTTTGTAACAGGAACTTCAGAGTGCTCAAGTTCAACACCCATTTCATAGAGAAAACTTGGGTATCCATAACCAACAGGCGTATTAATCACTTGACACTCCGTTAAACTATTTCCACACTCCTCACAAAACTCATCTTCTACGCTGACTATCTCCCAACACTGTGGACAAGGGAACTCACCTTTTTTACAATTTCCACAATCTCCAATTTTTAATGCTTCGCATTGCTTACATAACATCTCTTACCTACACCTCCTTTGTAAACCAAAGTTAAGCACCACGCTACGATTTTACTCACCTCCTTCAAAGTAGTTATCCCATAACTTAATAAGTTTTCTGATTTGCTTAGTCAGCCCGTTTGTAAGCACTGTTGTATTAAGTTCTTCAGGGATAGTTAGCTTGTATAACCATATCGCTAATTGGAAGTAACCGCTAACAATTCTTAAATCATAGTCAGCTGGAAATACTCTTAATTCTACACTATTAAACTCGCCTTTTTCGCAAAATCGGATAGTAGTTGCTCTTGCACCTGAACTTATTGGACGGTGTTGCAGATGCGAGCCTGCAGCTTTGCGAAGTTTTTCAAA
>CAYOJI010000125.1:0-3742 GCA_964404225.1 uncultured Nitrospiraceae bacterium | reverse complement strand
AAAATTTCACAATGTCCGCTCAAGGGACATACCCCCTAACGTTTTGCTACTTACACTATTTCTCGTATATTTGACAAAAAATTCTAAAAAAATAAATACTAAATAAAGAAAGGAGAAATTATATGACAATAAAATCGCTTTTAACGTTTCCTATAGTCGATAAGCAAATGTGTAGTAATTGTAAAATAAAATTGAGTAAAGAGCAGTTATCAAGAAACGTTCAAGATATAACATATGATGGTTATGGATTACCCATAATCTTGGTTAGGTGCCCTGTGTGTAAAACTCTTATTGAATGGGAGATAAAATGTAGTTGATTGAATTTTATCCTTCTTTAGGATTGAAGGTGGGGCATTTAATCCCTTCAAAGGCATATATAATACGTCTTTCTTTTTCAATTCTCTTAGTGGGGTATGGTATTTTTTTGAAATCTCTCAATCTCCTAAGTGCTTCATCACGGCTAAATATCTCTTCTATCGACTGTCCCAATAGAGCTGTATTTATAACGTCTATTATCCTTGCTTTTTTGCCATCTGTAATAACGGCGTAGGGAATCTGGTAATCTTTTATAGCCCTTGCAAATGCAATAATATATCTTTCATAAGATTCCAGCGCGGAACTTGTGCATTTAATTATCATAAAGATTACTGGCGGAAAATTTATAACAAAATCTATACTTACAGTGGTATTGCAATTACTTAGTTGCAAAGGGAACTTGGGATCTATTTCTATTTCTTCGGGATGATAACCCTTCTCTTTTATCAGCATTTCTCGTACCATTTGCTTTAAATTCGTCAGATATACCATCTTTTCATATTCTTCTGCCATTAACATTTCTTTAATTATTTTCTCTCGATCTTCCATTAAAAATACCTTTCATTAAAGTATCCAAAAATACAGTCGTTTGGACAAAAACCTCTCCACTTCTTTTCCAGTTACTGGATTATCGGAAAAGATAAATATAATCAACAAAAAGAAATTGTTCCACGTGGAACGTATACTTTCTTTCTCGAGTATGAGAATTCAAGATATTTCTTTTTTTAACTTCTCTATAACTTTGTTAAACTTTGTACTATATGCTTCTTCATGTTCGGAAAGAAATTCAGACATTCGTGTCTGTATTGCCTCATCGACCGATATCGCTGCCTGAAAAACCGTCCTCCCATCAGGGGTTCTAACAGGCTGAAGTCTAAGTTGAGGATTTCTCTCCATTGCCTCTCTTAATTCTTTATAGACATTTTCTTTTATCTCTCTGTATTCTTTCCGAAGCAATTCAATAGAATCCAAAATACTTTCAATAATCGGTAACCTTTGCTTTTCCTTTAATGTTTCGATTGCTAATATTCCATCTCTTCTCATCTTAAATTCTTCGTCTGTGCTTGCTAATCCTATCGAATCAATCAAACATAACTGGGCATCTTTTAACATCGAAGGGCTACTTCCTTTTAATTTTTGCCATAATCCGTTCCGATCAATCTGACTTCTATAAAAATCAGCAAGTAATAACTTCAATCTTTCTTGATTTTTTATTTTCTCTTTTTCCTCCTCTGTAAGTCCACCTATCTCTGCAGCTTTTTCCATAGCCTTCTCAAGTGCACTTTTTATCTTTCCCATTTTTTTCTCTCTCCTTTAAAAAGATTAAAAAACCTTTCTTCGTATTCTTCGAAAAGTTCCCACCTATCTAATTCTTCTTTTAATTCAAAAAGATCTAATTTGCCCTCCTTTACCATTCGGAACATATGCTCTATTTCTTTGCGGGCACTCACAGGAATTCCTGCATTATCCTTAACAATCACAGCCCTTCCATTCTTATCCAATTGTATTAGTCCTCTTTTTTTCAAGTCAGGCAATTGAGCTAAATGAGCACTCTTTATAGTCATCTCAATAATAAACTTCATCAAGGATACATCCCATAATATGTTTACGCCTTTTATAATGGTACTAAATGGGTCCCTCCGACTTTCTATGTCTTGTTTTAACCAATCATATGCCTTCCGCCAGTTTCCTGATACAATACTCGTTTTTTCAGACTCTATTTGTAATTCAAGCGGATATAATAAACCCGCAAGGTCAGGATTTTCTTGTACTAACATTTCATATGCCCTTCTTGCCTCTTCGCTAAATCCCTTGCTTTTGAGCACATATGAAGGAGTAAGTATTTTAGGCTGTCCCCAAGTTATCTTTCCTTCCCTTATGACAGTTTCTGTAGATCTTCTTTCAAATTCAGAATATACAGGCTCTGTTAAAACATAATAATAAACAGTAGAAGGGCCAAAAGTAGCAAGTAGATTGTCAGGCCATTTTAAAATCTTTGTTTGCTTCAATACATATTTTATTCTTTCATTTATTTCCATATTGTATTAATCTTCACGTATCTTTGATTAATATATTTTAACAAAGTAAACTTATTTCTAAAATATTTTGCCCTATAGCAAGCTAATGATGTATCTTTGCCACCGCTCCATGAAATGAATACTTTCATCTTATTCACTCCTCCAGTCCAGAATATATCCGCAAATTTTACAGTGAAAAGCGGTACGCTCCATTCCTGCTCTACATCCTAGGCATTCCTTCTGTGTACCCTTGGGTTTTGGAATTTCTCCTATTTCTTTTCTATAAATCTCGTAATAGTAGAGGTGCTCCTTATTCAAAAATTTTATGGGATAGAGCCTTTTCTTTTCTTCAAATTCATCATCCGAGATTTTTGATGAAATGATCTCCCTTAATTTAGTCATTCCCGAACCATACTCAAGAGGTCTTTTATCCTGCCAGATAATTTCCGGTGGCAATACATCCTCAAAAGCCTTACGCAATATCCATTTACCATAAATATTTCCATTTTCTTTTTTGATTTTAAATTCTATAGGTATATTAAGAGCAAAACTGACAAATTCTTTGTCAAGATAGGGCTGAATTATCTTGATATCAAAAAATTTTCCTAATTCATTAGAACTGAAGGACACGGACGAACTAATCTTTTTAATATATCTGTCCAGATCTTCCTTTTCCTTCATAAAATCATAGCCGGCAAAGAGTTCATCAGCCCCATCGCCTGTCATTATCTCCTTTACACCTAAATCTTTGGCAGTCTTTAAACCAAAATAAACTACGACGTCATTTGGAATAGCTGGATCAAAACTTTCAAGGATTTTTATAACCCTCGGTATAGAACCTATAGACTCATCAATGCCTACATTTTTGTGATAATGGTTCAAATTTAATCTCTTTGCCAGAGATTCAGCGTATTTAATATCCTCTCCAGAAGACTCTAAACTAACAGTTATTGCCCTGGCAGCCGGGTTCAAGGCAGCCAAAATGCTCGTATCCAGCCCGCCGGAAAAAAGCAGACAAGATACGTCATCTCTTTTAATTATTTTCCCCAAATTCTCTTTTAATTTTAGAATTAATTCCTGCATAATAATTCCTTCGATGTCCTTATAAGTTTTAAGTTTTCTTTATGAGATTGCACAGCTATAAAGATTTTCTGCTTTCCTCGCTGTCTCTATCATTTCGTAGTCCAGCCAAGACCATTTTGTGTTTCTCTTCCGAACTCCATTTCTTCCGAGTCGTCTTTTCCTCCTTCCCAGAGGACCCTCTTACCAGTTATTCCTAATTTCGTCAAACCCTGCATCTACATCTACTTCCTTCAAATTCCTCAAAATATTCAATTCTTTGGTATTTATGATTTTACGGAAGCATCACCAATTCCGTGATGAATAAAAAAGGGGCTCACCTTATAATG
>CAYOJI010000124.1:0-3915 GCA_964404225.1 uncultured Nitrospiraceae bacterium | reverse complement strand
ACCATTGAGAATTATACCCAAATTCGTATTTGCATAATTCATGTTACACTATCGTATATTTTTCGAGACTTTTAGAAGTTTAATCGATGGACTTTATCTTATGAACTTTGGCTTGAGTGAACCTATGAAGAAGGTTATAGCTTTAGCAACAGGCTTTGACCTTGATTCTCGAACTAAGGAAAGGGGTATTTGAGTACTCCAGCGGGCTATTCCTGTAAAAGCAAAGAGTACTTGTTCGGGTTCTAAATGAATGCTTCCAATTTCAAGATGCTGTGGAAGAAATAGGCCTGAAGCAAGCATTGTTATCATCATTGCAAGACCCGAGACTGCACCAGATATCCCTGAGTAAAGTTGTTTTTTTTCGTTCGGGGCTATTGAAAGCACAAAATTTGTTGCAACTACCCCAGCGCCTGCCCACATTATGCCTGAAGTGATAGCCTCTACATATAAGATTTGATAATTATAAGGATTCACGAAGAGCCAAACCATTGGGTTAAAACCCCCGAGAATGATTATAAGTCTCATAGCAGTTTTATTGCCATAAACGTCAATAAGTTTTCCCCACTGGCGCAAAACGACTAAGGCTGCTATGATGTTTATACTATTGTAAATTTGAACCTCTAAAAGTGACATATGTAGTTTTTGTAACATATATGGTTGCCAGAAAGGAGAACCTATTCCAACAGCAAGCATCCACCAGCAATTATAAAGTAGAAATCTTTGAAAGTTACTATCTTTAATTGAGAGAATTAGCATCTCTGATGTGCATTTTTGCTCTAATCTTTCTTTTTTCTCAGGTAGATGAGAAATAACATTTAATCCCCAAAAGGCAGCAAAGACAGCTATAATGAAAATAATCGCAAAAGAAATATATAAACTTTCTGTATGAAAGAGTTCGGAGATCAAACTATTTGAGGTACAATGATCGATAAAGAAACTAAATATAAATCCTATCCCAATAGCGGTAAGCAATACATACTGCGAAATTATAGAGAAAAAACGACCTCTGACTTTTAAGGGGACAATATCTGTTATCCATCCAATCCATGCGTTGCTCGCGATTGATAAAAGGGAAACACTAAAAAAAGATAGAATGATTAAAGCTTTAATCGCACCGTCATTAGAAAAAATAAAAGGAAGAAATCCAAAAAATAAAACCATACTACAACCTATTGCTTTAAGGGTAATAACAAGACATTTTCTGTTTAAGCTTTTTCTTGTTATAAATGCACCAATAGGTTGAAAGATTTGAGAAACTTGACCTATTGCAGCGAGGGTGGCGAAGTGAATAGGCGATGCATTTAACGTGATTGCAAATTTTGTTAGAAATGCCGATCCCGGTCCAGCGAGTGTATTAAATATCTGATCAAAGATACCAGCGGTTACAGATAGTCTAAATACATTCCTAAGCCCATTGTCTTTTTTTGTTTTGGAATTATTTATCATTATCTACGAAATTTTTTATGCTCATAGCGTTTATAGGGACGATGGTATTTATGAGATGGGTAATCATGATGATACTTATGGTATGAATAATGGAGAGAAAAGGAAAAAGGCAAGTAAACATATGGGTACCAGTAATCATAGGGATAATAGATATAATATGGAAAATAATTTAAATATATCTGTGGATAATAGTAATCGACGCTATCCAGATAGCGTTCTACACTTTTTTTATTCCAATGGTCATAATAAGATGCAGGATAGCAACTAAAAACAATTAATAAAAATAAAGACAAAATTAATATTCTTAACATTTCTTTTAATCTAAAAGTACATCAGTCGGTATATTTTATCTTAAAAAAAGAACTTTATTCAAAGTTATATGGAGTGCTTCTAATCAGCATCTCTGCAGACTCTTTATCCTCGATTCTGACCAAAAGCTTGACTTCTCCAATTTTTCCAATGTTTACAGGATAGGGACTAACTTTCGATGACCTGATGATAACAGGGATCCCTCCGCTCTCGAGCAGGTCTTTAATGATTTTTGCCTCTACAGGATCGTAAGTAATAAAAATTTCTACCCATTCTTTGCTTGATTGCATTGATTAACATTTCTCTGAATAAATATAATTAATGGTAACATAATAGGGTTGTCAATTCACTTTTAATTTTTGGATGGAATGTGGACTTTAGGTAATAATGAGGATCTATAGAATTGAGCTTTTTTAGCGAAATTTGGATTCAGAATAAAATAGCAGAATCCAGAGAAGCGAAGTCTCCACATCAGATCGCTGCTCTAATGCACATTTACACTGGTATCTTAAACTTAAAAGATATATCAGAGATATCTGGTTTAAGTTTAGATACTCTAAAAGACTTAAGAACAAAGGTCTCCTTCATGCGATTGGTAGATAACTTTAAAAAGGAATATTCACGAGAATTCAGGGAAGCTCTATTAATTAACGATTATTCTGTTGAAGAATATGAGACTTTGGCAGCAGATTTCACGATGCTCGACGAGATGCTCCAGATTCAGATAAAGACGCCTTTATTCACCCAGCTTAGAGAGCTCTCAAAAGGGCTGAAAAGTAAGAAGACATACGGACTAAAGATCGAAAATTATGATCTTAGACTATTCAAAAGGTTACTCATTTTCTTTATGTTTGTGGAGAGATATAGCCAGACCCTTACAACAAGAGGGTTGTCTGACATGAAAGATGTTGCAAAAAAGGTATTGTCTGTTAATATGGATGAGGAGATAGACAGAGTACTAAGTGATCCCGTTTCGATGTATGGTAAAAGATTAAAAGAGCTCAAGCACAGGCTTGAAAACCTTATGGCAAATAGTAATAATTGACCAGTTTTAGAAATATCCTTTAAAATCAATTAGCGAGAGTGGCGGAATTGGCAGACGCGCTGGACTTAGGATCCAGTGGGTAAAACCGTAGGGGTTCAACTCCCCTCTCTCGCACCATCAGAAATTAAAGGTAAGCATCCAAAATTTAGGCCTGAGGATAGAAATAGTGGGGAGATGTTTTTTCAAAGACATTTTCCCCAAAACCACAGTAAGCCTAAATTTTAGATGCTCCCAAATTAAAGTTAATAATCGTAAGTAATAAAATAAGTAATAAAAGGAGGAAGTCATCCATGGGTGAACAATATAAAATACATCCTATTGTTATGGGTACAAAGACATTTGATAAGGGCATGATGACCTATCAGCATGATTATGGAAAGCCTTATACAATTCCTATTTATTGTTGGTATATTGAAGGAAGCGATAGGAAAATATTGGTAGACACGGGTGAGATGAGCCCCCTATTGTCTAAAGAGAGAGAACAATCTATAGGTGGAAAGATTTATACATTTGAAGATGGGCTTAAGCGTTGGGGTCTTCATCCCAAAGATATCGACATCGTCATTCATACACATCTTCATAATGACCATTGTGAAAATGACGAGAAATGTAAAAATGCTACTTTTTTTATACACGAAAAAGAGATCGAAAGGATTCATAATCCTCATCCATTAGATTTTCGTTATATGGAAGATTATATTATAGACATCGAAAAAAATGGTCAGATTAAACTAATTAACAAGGATACTGAAATTTTACCAGGCATTAAAGTAATTCATACACCTGCACATACTGAAGGGGGGTTAACAGTTTTGATAGAAACCGAGAAGGGTGTAGCTGTTATAACAGGATTCTGCGTAATTATGGAGAATTTTGATCCTCCAGTTAAAATTAAGGCAATGGAGATGGAGGTCATTCCTCCTGGTACCCTTGTTAATGCATACGAGGCGTACAATATTATTTTAAAGGTCAGAGATATGGCAGATATACTTCTTCCTTTACATGAACCTAAATTTGCATCAGTAGATACAATTCCTTAACCTAAGAAAATGTAGATGCTTAACCCACTTTATTCATAAATTCATGAGTAATTGGCAGAGGCGGTATTTGAGCGG
>CAYOJI010000123.1:0-3919 GCA_964404225.1 uncultured Nitrospiraceae bacterium | reverse complement strand
TGAAATATTTATTTTGGACAGATATGATAACACATGTTATATCCTGAAAGGGTTTTTGGGTGACTGACTTATCAAATTCGGGCTCCGCGGGAGAGTGGCACTTCACATAGAAAGAGAAGGAATAGCGTTATGACAGAGGGAAACAAATATGGAAAAAAACTTTTTTGGCATTAACTATCCAACTGAAAATCACGACATCCTTATAGAAATGTTTTCTATTAGAGAAAACGACCTCGTCCTTGATGTTGGTGGTGGACACAAGCCTTTTAGCAGGGCTGATTTTATAGTTGAAAAAAATCTTTTAAAGGCTGAGCATAGAGATGGCAAGGAAATACCTCTATCAAAGCTGAATAAATATATTGTAGCAGACATTACTTCTTTACCATTCAAGGATAAAAGTTTTGACTTTATCTTTTGTTCGCATGTCCTTGAGCATGTAAAAGACCTTGAGACTGCCTGCAAAGAGCTGATGCGTGTTGGCAAAAGAGGTTATATAGAGACACCAAGAAAATGGACGGAATTTTACGCAGGGCATCCATCGCACAGATGGCTTGTGGATTTGGTCGAGGGTAAACTTTACTTTGAAAAAAGAAGATTCATTAATTCACCATTTATGAATTTTATGTTGCCTCAGATATGGAAAAATCCTAAACTATATGAGTCTGCCTTAACTACCTTTAGAAATATTACATGCGTTCAGCTTTATTGGGAAGATTCTTTCGAATTTATAATCGATGCAAAGGAAGATGATAGAGATTTCTTTTTTGATTATGACGACCCTGAACAGGCTGCCTATTCACATTATTGTTTTGCAAAAAATATAATCGAATTTGGTTCTCCACCTGAATATGGACTTTTTCATGCTGAAACTGCTGTGAAATTAGTACCATCAAATAGAGAGTATAAAAGACTCCTTGAGCACTATTTCTCTTTAATTAAAAATGAAGTATAGAGTGCATTATTTTGGGTAATATAGAACCGAAAGGAGGAAGCTTTGATGACAAAGAAAATCGTTTTTACTCTAATCATTTTATTATTCTCATTTTACAACGGTCTATGCTTTGCAAATGGTGAAAAAATGGAGATCGATAAAACCTTTCTAAGAGTTGTAGAAAAGACCTTAGGTAAAGATGTAAAGGTCTTAAGGATTGAAGATCCAGAGGATTCTCCTATTAAAGGATTAAAACAGATAAGGGTGTGGATAGAGTCTGTTTATGGTGAAACACCTGTTTTGTTTTATATGACCGATGACGAAAAAATGTTTATTGCTGGCAGTATATTTGATTTCGAAGGTAATAATCTTACAAGGAGGGATGTTGGCGAAACAATACCTCGAAATATTGAGGCTTCAAAAGTGAATCTAAGGCATGAATATAGCTTAGGCTCTGACAAAGCACCTGTCCAGATTGTAATGTGGCTTGGCACGGATGTGATTTCATTAAAGATTTTCGATACACTTTATAGGATTTATATGGATAATAATGACAAAGTAGCACTGTATTGGAAATTTTATCCAACAAACAAAGATTTCTTTCAACAGGACTTTAATCGCTCAGTTGCCCTTTCATGCTTTAAGGGTAAAGATTTTTTAAATGGTATCAATTTTATTAAAGGGGCATCTCCTGCATGGGCGAGTGACAGAAAAGACATAGATGCATTTATTAAGGAAAAAGGTTTCAAGGATTGCGACGAAAAGATCGTAAAACAAGATTTAGACCTTGCAAAAAGCCTAAAACTTCCCCTACATCAGGTCATCTTTGTGAATGGCACAATACTTATAAATGATGTTACAAAGGAAAATGTAAGTAAACTTGCGGGCGTAGAACTTAGATGAACAATTTTGAAATATCTATAACTCTGTCTGAAAATATCTACAGTAGTGGTTATAAAATGACACAACATAATTGGGGTCATATGTCTATGAATTCTTGTAAGTATTGAATGCATAAAGGGTTAAAGGCTGTTTTAAAATTGGCTTGATATTTGCTTTAACCCATTTATTCATAAATTCATGAGTAATTGGCAGATGCGGTATTTGAGCGGTTTTAAATTCTTTCGAAGAAAGAATTTTCCTCGGATGCTCGATTATATCGAGCCGAGAATGAGCGAAAATACCGTATCTGCCAAAATTCTTGTGAATAATATGGGTTAAGATAATCTTTGTTGGTCATTTTATAAATAAATAGATTCATAATAAAAATTGATTTAACTTTTGGATAAGAGATTTATATCATTATAGAATGATTCAAGATGGTTAGATCTTTTAAAAGGGATTTTATTAATTGTAATCTTAAGATTTAATCCTTAACATGTGGATACTATTAGTGATATTTCGATTAAGAGAGCATTATTTTTTCCAAAAAAAATGCTTGACAAAAGGCATAGTTGCTATTATAATTTCGACATATTTAAGGAGGTAATTTAGATTAATGAAAAAAATCATTCTATTAATAATTGTAATGCTATCAATAAGTGTTATTGCTTATGGCACTGAAACAGTAACCACTGATCAAAAACTGACGGTTAAGCCTTCAAAAACACCCTTTAAAAAGGCAGATATCAAGAAAGAGGCACCAGAGCTTAAACCAAATATTCCTGATGAATATAAATCTCTAATAGAGGTTTATGACAAATACTGGAATTTCATAAAAGAAAACGACCTTGAAAATGCATATAAGCTTGAAGATGATGATTACAAAAAAGTGGTGAACTTAAGGGAATACAAGGGCCTTCAGAAGAGGAGCAAACTTCCAGTTAATATAAAGGCCGTTAGAGCCCTTGAGGTAACACAAAAAGGAGAAAAGGAGGTGATCGTAAAAGGAACTATTTGGCTAAAGTCAGCTGAGATTGATACCCTGAAGGTTTTCTATGATAAGTGGGTAAAGAATGGTGATGAATGGAGACATCTTAGGGAAATCGAAGACCATGACACTGCCAAGCAAGACAATTCGTGATTTCAATTGCAAGTTTAATCTTTTAAAGAATCTTTAATTAAAAGGAGGTATTTTTATGAAAAAGTTGATTTTGAGTATGGCTGTCTTTCTGATAGCAGCCATAGGGGTCTTTGGGCTGATTGGTCAGTCCTTAGCCCAGGAACAAACTGATGGCGGACCCGGCACTGCCTTGCTCTTCACTTACTACGATGTAAGAAGCGTAGCAGATGGTGGGCTTGGACTTACTGACAATTATTTTACTGTAATCAACACATCGACCCACTGGGTGCAGTCACATGTAAGGATAAGGACAGGTGACTGTTCTGTAGAGCTACTGGACTTTGACATCTTACAGTCACCGAAGGATGTATTTGTATTTGATATTTATGAAGATGGTGGGATCACATTTGCATCATGTGATTCAAACACACTAACAGATTCAGGATTCAAACTCAACTATGATGCAGATGGAGATGGAAAGAAGGACTGTTTTATTCTTTCGTCAGCTACATTTCCTGCTATGTTAAGTTTGATAATGGAGTGTGGAGATTGTGCAACTGGGAAGGCAATCACAGAGGCACAGGCAGTAGAGCTTGTAAAGAAGGGTTATGTTGAGGTTATCGAAGAGGGGACTATTCGTCCAAAGGCGCTAAGCGGTGCTAATAAAAATCTCTGCTACACACCTGAGAATATATCCATACCTGGTAAGACATTAAGACAGCTTTGGGAGACAGCTTGTGATGATGACATTTATGCGCCTGTTGCAGAACTTCAAGGCAGACAGTATTATGTTGAGGTAGATACAGGTGTATCTCCAGTAATAGTAAAGAGGCTTGCGCAGGCAAATGCAGCAGTTGTAAACGGAACAACGGAAGGCACATATGGGATTATCCTTCATGAAGACACCTATACTGCTGAGCTTGCAGCAGACGAGTGTAATGCAGATGATGGATACGAGTTAACATGCTATGCATATGCTGCGCCTC
>CAYOJI010000122.1:2286-3927 GCA_964404225.1 uncultured Nitrospiraceae bacterium | reverse complement strand
TAAGCATTTGGTTTGTTATGATAAGGTGTTGTCTCACCAACAGAAGGATGCAGATTGTCAGGTGAACTATAATATGAGTAATTAACACGTTCTGTGATCAGAGCTGGGTCGAATGTAATAAAATTCGTACCACTAGCCACACCCCTCTGTATGAGCATGCTTGCTGAGTTTGTTATTGTAACAAATGGTGCATTTGCCCCTGCAAGTGGATACTCACCATATGACAGAACACGCATTGGGGATGTTCCTACAAACCAATATTGAGCGAAGTTATACGGAGCTACAGTTACTGTCGCAACAGTTACAACATCAGGAATATAATTTAAGTTGATGAAGTTTCTGATCTTGTTGATTATTGTCTTTGCCCTGTCAACATCCGATCTTGTCACGATTGTTGCAACACCACCTGGAACAATTGCATTCTGTATCGGATGCCTTCCACTAAAGATTGCACTAAGCGTATGAGCATCTCTTCTGATATTCAATGCCTCAACATAGTTGAGGATGATGCATTCACCACGGATGTTTTGTTGTGTTATTGGAAGAAGTGCTGCACCTGAAAGTGAGCCAAAGGCAGGACCAAATGTTCCAGAAGACCATGGTGAACCCAATGCAGATGCATCTATAAAGTCCACAGCAGCAAGATGATAGAAGTGCAGTATATGAGACATAATAGTATCTGCACCATGAATAATGTTACGCAAAATCCTACCATTATCAGGTAAGGTTATATTTAATGCATGATCTATGCTTCTCACGGAAGCTAACCCATGTGCAGTGGGTCAAACAGCTCATATCCTCTGCATTATCTGGGGTGCATCTCTTGGGTCTCTTGTCTTAATGATATTCTCAAAGCCCCTGAACATTGTTCCACGGCTACGGACATCAGTTACATAACCACCGTCATCAACTACGCATTCGACTCTCATATGTCCTTCTATTCTCGTTAAGGGATCTACTACAATAGTTGCCATATTCTATTTACACCTCCTTTCTTATTTATATGAGAAGAATTTGCCCCAACCATCTGGGAATCTTGGTTCAGTACATCCATGACAGCCTGCCCTTGTCATTACACACCAGCTTACACCACGTGAGCCTTTGGCGTCACCATTCCAATATCTATAAGAGCAGTCTGCTTTGGTCTTTCTTCCTTTACACCCAAGGATACCGATACACCCTTCATAAGTTGAGTTATATTTGTGTTTATATAGCATTGGGCTATTTCCTGTGGTTCTACCCGACTTTGAGGTCTGTGGGTTGTTATCAATAGTGTTCGGAGCCTGTGTCGTATCATTTACCTTCCAAATACAATTGGTGCATTGATACTCTCCATAGAATTCAAATGGACGATGGTATTTGTCCATAAGAGGTGGTTCAAAAGGTGGTTCATCCTGGGCTAGGAGGTATGCAATCGTGCCTACTATCCAGTCAGGATGTGGTGGGCAACCTGGTATACAGATTGTCTTTTTCATCAATTTGTTCCATGTCTCTACATCTATACCTGTTCCAGGTCTAAGACCAAGTATTGCTACAGCCTGAGCACCGGTCCCTCCACCACTGAAATTGACTGTAGGAGGTGATGTGTAACCAGTACCTGGGTTTGTAACAATAACAGCAGTAACCTGCCCTGATGCGGTA
>CAYOJI010000122.1:0-2257 GCA_964404225.1 uncultured Nitrospiraceae bacterium | reverse complement strand
TTTATGGATGCTGTCGCCGATGCGCCTGAACCTCCTCCACCACTGAAAGTGACTGTAGGAGCTGATGTGTAACCACTACCAGGATTGATAACCTTTACACTTTTAACACAATCATATTTAGCATTTTCTTTCAAATAGTCCCAAAGACCTTGAACATTAACCTTCTGATATCCACCACTTATTGAGCCTGTGGATATCAATCCCCTTGCACCTGTCTGACTTCCTTTTGCAGCAGGAATTCCACCATATGATGCACATGTTCCTACTGCAAGTATTGCTACACAATTATCGGCTTCTGCAAACTCCCAAACTTCCTTCATTGTGGTAATTGTAGCTGTGTCTGTGTATGATGTGCCATCTCCAACTATACAGTAAACTCCATTATCAGCAGTAGGAATAGCTCCCTCAATGCAGAGAACAAAGGGTTCTTGGCTATGCAGAACCGCTTTTGCAGCTTTTACTGCAGTTGCACCAACTGATGAACTCAGGGTCTCCATGAAGTCGAGGTCAAGCGGACCATTTGGTAATCCGGTTGGGAATATGGACTCGATATCAGCAAAAGGAACTAATAATTCTTGAATTGAGGCATAGTAAATCGTATTGGCAAGAGATGTTGTGCAACCTGTGCATGCCTGTCCATTTAGCCATATAACATGAGTTCCGCCTCTGCTATACTCAGTTGCCATTGCCTTTTCGATCTTTGCAAGTTGAGAGGCAGTAAGTCCAAGTGCACCTGCTGCTGCTGCACAATATTTCATGAATTGACGTCGAGTGATTCTCATAAAGGTTTTCCCTCCTTTCTATCTTGTCTTTCTTTTAAATAACATCTTGGCAACCTCATCACAAGAGCGCCTTGATGTCTCTTTTACACCTTGCTGAAATTCCTTTAAAGCACTAAAAAAGTGCTTTAAGTTTTTCTTTGAAAATTCATTAAAAAATTCTCTACGAGATATTGTATTCAAATAACCTCCATAATTAACGGCTCATAGGAGTTGTAACTCCCCATGGACCCCAGCTTGTGCCTTCCCATCTTGCCCTGTGGCAATCTGCACACATTGTTGACACATAATTTGTGTTCCTTAAGAAGAAGACCTGTGTGCCAACTGATTTTCCACCAATAAACTGTTTTCCCGCGTAATTTACTGTGTCATGAACAGCATGGCATGTTGCACACTCGAATTGGTCACGATTTGATCCGTAAAGAGGATACCTTATTTGACCAGTTTGTGCATCAGGTATCCACATCCTGTCAGGTGTTGTAGGGCAAGGAATAGCTGCTGGGAAGTCGTTGAAGTCTTGAGCGTTATCCTTAATCGGGTCATAGGTAAAGCTCACGGGATGGTCATCTTTCAAGTCTGTGCCGAGCATTGCCCAGAGTCCAGGGTTCATCTCATAATCATACTCAGGGTTGTCTATTGAGCCGGGTCCAGGATAGTTTACAAGACTGCTATAAATCCCATTGTGACATACAAGGCAGAGTGAAGATGGTGCCTGAGGCTGATTACCCTCATACATGTCAAAAGATGGGCTCTGATACATCTCGTAAACTACACCAGGTGCCATCCTGTTCCAGAGTGGATAATCCCCTGAACCAGAGTGCGGAGTATGACACATTGCACATGGCTCAATATCCGCGTTACCAGTCATGTTATAAACATCATGAGGAGTATTTTTTATACCAGGTGAAGTTGGACCAGCTATGACTATATAAGCGAACCCCAAGATCAAACCCATAGCCAATAGAATACAGAAAATTTTCTTCAATTTCTTCACCTCCATTTCTCTTCAATAATAAGGATGATACGAAATTGCCCCTGCGATGTTTTCTTAACCTCTTGTTCTCACCTCCTTTCTTCAAAGATCTGAAATCCTAAAGCACATCTGGATAATCTTGGAATTTTGAATTTATTCAGGATTTCAGAATTAAGGCTTGGAGTTTCCTTTTGAAGGATTCTGGATTTTGTATTAATATTCATTAAACCTCTCCTTCCAGAGGAGATACTGAGCTTCTTGCCCAAAATCATAAATATACTTTTAATTTTTGGATAGGTAAAATTTCTATCTAATTTTATGACATATTTTATGACATAAAAACAAACATTTCAATCGGAAAATAGTTTTAATTTTATAAGTATTTAGTTTGATATAATTTTAATACTAAAGTTTCAAAGACATCCCACTATTTCTATCCTCGGGCCTAACCCCTCTTTATTCATAAATTCATAAGTAATTGGCAGATGCAGTATTTTCGCTCATT
>CAYOJI010000121.1:0-3998 GCA_964404225.1 uncultured Nitrospiraceae bacterium | reverse complement strand
AGAAAGTTTGTTAGATATGCTGCGTGACCTATCACGGAAAAGGTGATGCTAACAAGTTAAAATATGAAAATGAAATGTTAGCATTATTTAGGTTAAAATATAAAAAGTCTCTGCATCTTTAGTGTAAAAATTGCATCTCGGATTAAATAATAAATAGAGCATTTTTCTCGGAGGTAATATGTCACATCCTAAAGTTCTTGCGTTTGTCTTGGCAGGAGGCAGAGGAGAAAGACTATTTCCTTTAACTGCATTTCGATCAAAACCGTCTGTTCCTTTTGGAGGTAGGTACCGAATAGTAGACTTTGTTTTGAGTAACCTTGTTAATTCTCATATTTATTCTATTTACCTACTCGTACAGTATAAATCGCAGTCGCTTATTGAACATATAAGATTGAATTGGAATTTGTCTTCAGTAATTAAAGATCATTTTATAGCAGTAGTCCCTCCTCAAATGCGAATGGGTCCTGAATGGTTTCAAGGAACCGCAGACGCTGTATTTCAGAATTATTCGATCATTCAACAGCATAATCCAAAACTCGTAATAGTATTCGGTGCAGACCATATATATAGAATGGACATAAGGCAGATGATAGACTTTCATATTGAAAAAGAGGCTTTAGTGACGGTTGCCGCAAGACCTGTTCCAATTGAATTAGCATCTTCTTTTGGGGTCATAATGACTGATAGCGAAATGAGGATAATAGGGTTTCAGGAAAAGCCAAAAAAGCCTATTCCTATGCCTGATGATCCAAGTCGTGTATATGTTTCTATGGGAAATTATATCTTTGATAAAGAAACATTGTTGGAAGCCCTTGCTAATGCCCAGAGGAAGAAACAGCATGATTTTGGAGCTCATGTCATTCCAGGCCTTGTAGATACAGGGAGGGTATTTGCCTATGACTTTGCAAATAATATTATTCCTGGAACTAAGGAATACGAAGAAAAGGGTTATTGGAGAGATGTTGGAACAATATCCTCTTTTTTTGAATCGCATATGGATATGTTGGGCGAATCTCCACTTTTTGAAATAGACAATAGGTTATGGCCTATACATCCTTCGGGATATGAAGGTTCTGCTACAAAGATCTTAAGAGGTGATATAAAGAATAGTATTATTGCGGAAGGATGTGTGATACATAAAGCAAAAATCAGAAATTCAGTTATTCGAAGTGGAGTTATAATCGAGAACAACGTTTTTATTGAAGATTCAATAATTATGGATAATGTAATACTTAAAAAAGGATGCAAACTGAAGAAGGTGATCGTCGATAAAATGAATGTAATTGGCGAGGGCGAAGAAATAGGATTTGATCCCGAAAAAGACAGATTTCGTTGTCATATAGATTCCTCAGGCATTGCAATAATCCCGAGGGGTGGTAGATTGATTAAAACATCAAAATGAATTCTCTTCTTTGATTTTATTGTTCAGATGATAGCTTCTTTAATAAATCATTGACGGCCTTATTCCATCCTTCTGGACCAATTCCGTCTGCTCTAATTATCCCGGGAATGTTTACATTATTATCATAGCTTCCATCTGGTTTCTTAACTAATATAGGATACTCAACATTCTTAAACATTGAAATATCATTAGTATTATCACCAATAGCAATGGTAGTAATTTCGTCAAAAAATCTTTTATACAATTCTATTAAAATTGATACCGCTTTACCTTTATCGCTATTTCCCATAATGTGGTAGAATCTACTGCGAGTAAAATTAAATCCTTTAGCCTTTATTATTTTAAGTAATCTCTTTAATTCTTTGTCGTTCCCATCAAAAATAAAAGGTTCGTCAAAATCCCTTTGTTTTGCCATTTTCGCTTCTTCGATGCTCATATTTGTTAATTTCGCTACATCTTCTATTTCCATATCTCCAAAGCCTTTAATCAAAAAGCCATCCTCTTGTAACTCTTTTATTGCTTTTCTAAGGTTGGCATATTTTGCACCAATTTTAATAATATAGTAATCGCTGTTTTTAGAAAAATCTATTGGACATTTTCTTGTTAGAGAAGCAATAAATAAATTATACGCTTTATTTTCAAGTGAAAAGTAATTTATTGGTATGAATATCCCCCCGCCGTTTTCTGATATGAATGGATGATGATTGTCAAGCTTATTTCTATAATATTCTATCTCCCTTCTCGTTTTACTCGAGCATATAATAAGAGGAATATTGTTTTTCTTTAATAAATTAAGTGATGGAATTGCTGGATCGAATGCATAAGTATTTGTATCGAGGAGAGTTCCATCAAGGTCTGTAAAAATTATAATTTTTTTCATTCGATTACTATTATCTGTACGTCCATTACATTTGTAAATGTTGGCCCCGTGATGAACAACCCATTTATTTTTTTAAAGAAGTTATATGAATCATTATTGTTGAGATAATCTTTTGGATTAAGTCTCAGCATTTTTGCTTTTTTGATTGTTTCTTCATCGACAATGGCACCAGCAGCATTTGTTGGGCCATCTGTTCCATCTGTTCCAGCTGAAAGAAGTGTTATACCTTTAATGCCTTCGATTTCTAAAGCAAAGGAAAGAGCGAGCTCCATATTCCTTCCACCTAATCCATTACCTTTAACTGTTACTGTAGTTTCTCCACCTGAAATAATACAGTATTGTTTAAGCTTCGATTTTGATACTTTTTGTTTCATTGTTATTGCCTTTTTGGCAAGCCAACTTCCAACCTCTCGTGCTTCTCCACTGATCTCAGAAGAAATAATTTCTGTTTTAAATCCAAGAGATTCCGCTGCTGTTTTCGCTGCTTGTAATGCCTTTTTATTGTTTCCTATAATTATATTTTCTACTTGTTCAAAGATTTTATTTCCCTTCTTTGGAGTTTCAGGAATTTTACCTCTTTCGCCATCATAGAGCACGCTTAAAATACTTTGAGGAGTTTTATCAATCAAATCATATTTTTTTAGAATACTTAAGGCATCTAAATATGTAGTTCCATCTGGAGATGTTGGACCTGATGCAATAACGTCTATCTTATCACCAATCACATCTGAAAGTATTAAAGATATAGTCTTTGCAGGATATGCGATTTCTGCAAGTCTTCCTCCTTTAACTTTTGAAATATGTTTCCTCACAGTATTTAATTCATTAATATCTGCTCCTGAATGAAGAAGTAATTGAGTAATTATCTGTTTCTCCTCAAGAGATATGCCATCATATGGAGATACAAGCAAGGCAGAACCTCCTCCTGAAATTAGGCAGACTATTAATGTATATTTGTCAGCATGTGTAAGCATCTTTATTATTTCATTAGTACCTATTTGTCCATTCTTATCTGGGACAGGATGTCCAGCCTCAAATACCTTCAGTTTTTTAGGTTTATATCGGAGATTACAGTATTTATATTTCGTGATTAAGATACCGTTATTAATAAAATCAAAAAAAGAATCTTCTAAGGCTTTACCCATAGGGCAAGCAGCCTTACCAAACCCAACTATATAAAGAGTTTTAAATCTTTCTTTTTGATAGATATTTATTATTTTATCAATATGTTCCTTGACACACTTATAAGGATTTACAGCGTCTAACAAAGTATAAAATATTTGCACGATCAATTCTTTTCTTTCTACGCAGTTCATCAAATTAACCAGATAATTTAATTTTAATTAATTAATATCATAACCGAGTTAAATAAATTTTTTTACCGAATTCAAATATTAATTGAAAATCATCGATGCTATTTGATCTTATACCCCTTAAGACCTGATCTTTTTAAGTGTCCATCCTATGTTGTTTATGTTTTTAGATTTTTGTAGTTATTCCAAAGGGTTATGTAATTCCTTCATGAAAAACTCAGGAAACTCTGAAAAAGAGGTTGGGTTGACAAATTTTTGAGTTTATAGTTATTATAATTCTCTACTATCTGTTCTTTGAAAAATCTAAAAATGCGTAGCATGCCTGATTTAATTTTTTAAAGGAATCAGATGAGAGTTTGATCCTGGCTCAGAACGAACGCTGGCGGCGTGCCTAACACATGCA
>CAYOJI010000120.1:0-4014 GCA_964404225.1 uncultured Nitrospiraceae bacterium | reverse complement strand
AGAATTTTCCTCGGAGGCTCGATTATATCGAGCCGAGAATGAGCGAAAATACTGCCTCTACCAATTACTCATGAATTTATGAATAAAGTGGGCTGAATTTCCGCTAATATAGCTTTATCAGTATTACTCAATACGTCTGAGTAAACATACCGCATACGCGACGATTCCTTCTTCGCTGCCAATAAAACCCATACCTTCATTTGTTTTGGCTTTAATATTAATAAAAGAGTGATGGATTCCTGATTTAGAAATGGCTTCTTTCATACGCTCTATATATTCAGAGAGTTTAGGTTTTTCTGCTATAACAACGGAGTCAATCCATGATACTTCATAACCATTAACTTTTGTGAGTTCCACTATGTACTTCAGAAGTTCGAGGCTCGATGCATCTTTCCATCTCTGATCTGTATCAGGGAAGTGTCTGCCTATATCTCCGAGACCGATGGCCCCAATAATTGAATCGATAATTGCATGGCATAGTACATCGCCGTCCGAATGTCCAAGCAGACCTTTCTGAAAAGGAATATGGACACCACCAAGTATCAATTTTCTGCCTTCAACAAGTCTGTGCGAGTCGTAACCAATACCTATTCTCATGATTGATCCTTATTTAGAAAAATCTCGGCTACAATCAAATCTTCCTGTGTAGTAATTTTAATATTTCTATATGAGCCCATTATAACCTTCACTCTACCACCATATCTTTCGACAAGTGCAGCATCATCTGTAGAATAGAAACCTTCATTCATTGCTTTATCATATGCTGAAAAAATAGACGAATAATGAAATACCTGGGGTGTCTGAATTGTCCATATAGAATCCCGTTTTAAGGTCTTAGTTATTATATCATTATCTATTTCTTTAATCGTATCCTTTAAAGGGACACCGAGAATAACTCCGTCATAATTTCTTTTTTCTTTTTTATCCTTTTTTAATCCCTTACAACTGGATGATGTATTGTCAACTAACTCCCTTATTGCTTTTTCAATCAATTTTTTTTCTATAAGGGGTCTTGCACCATCGTGGATAAGTACTAAACAATTTTTATCGTCTATATATTTGAGACCATTAAAAACAGAGTCCTGCCTTTCCTTCCCACCCACAGCAATCCTCTTAACTTTTGAAATACCGTATTCCCTAATGAGTTTAGCTCCATATTCTATTTCTTTCTTTTTTAAGACAGGTATTATCTCTGTTATCGCTTTCGTATCTTCTAAAGCCTTTAATGTCCAGATAATGATAGGTTTACCAGCAAGATTTTGATATATTTTGTTCGTGTTTGATTTAAATCTTTTACCTAAGCCGGCAGCGGGAACGATAGCTATAACCCTTTTTTGTAAATCCGATACCTTCATTTATTATTTATCCTACCTTTGCCTCTTCTCTATCATAATCTTCTTTCAATTTGGCAAATATCATTCGACCCGCTGTAGTTTGCAAAACACTTGTTACCGTGACATCGGCGTTTTTACCAATAAGCTTTCTTGCATTCTCTATAACTACCATCGTACCATCGTCCATATAAGCTACTCCTTGATTATACTCCTTCCCTTCCTTTAAGATAAAAACCCTTAACGATTCTCCTGGTAGAACAACCGGTTTTAGGGCATTGGACAACTCATTTATATTAAGAACCGATACCCCTTGTAGTCCTGCTACCTTGTTCAAGTTAAAATCGTTGGTAATAATCTTTGCATTTAAGAGTTTTGCTAAAGCAACCATCTTCGCATCAATCTCTTTTATTGTAGGGAAATCCTCCTCGATTATTTTTATTGTTATTAGAGGCATCTTTTGCATCCTGTGAAGGATATCAAGTCCACGCCTTCCTCTCGCCCTTTTCATCGGATCAGCAGAATCTGCTATATGTTGTAGTTCTTGAAGGATAAATTGCGGAAGTATAAACGTGCCTTCAAGAAAACCTGTCTCACATATGTCTGCAATCCGACCATCTATTATTACGCTAGTGTCAAGAATTTTAAGATTTTCTCCTAACCCTTGACCCTTAAAAAGCCTTGATACACCAGCGATAGAGAATGTCTTACCTTTGGTAATACCATAAAGAAGACCACCATACCCGAATATTACCATCAGTACAAAATGGGGAATTTTTATATCCTCTCCTAATAGTAACTTCAAGGGAAGTATAACTAGATATGCAAATAGAAGTCCGCAGGAAATCCCTATTAATCCCCCTATAACTGAACCAATCTCTATTTTTTTGAAAAGAAAACCAAAAAGATTAGTTGTTAGACCTAATAAAATACCTATCAGGATACCATAATATCCATAATTATACTTAATGCCAATTATATATCCTGAAGAAATAAAAAGTATAAAAATGAAAAACCTGAGGAATAATAACACTCTCGTCACCTCCTTTCTCATTTTTTTATTAAATAACGGGAAGAAATAGAAGGACATCAATGCCCTTTTTATTTAGATGCCTTTATGATGCCTTAAGGACTGTATAAAACTTTTTTCCATTCCTGTTAATGAACAGAAGAACAGAATCATTTTTTTGTATGCCTAAAGCGATTCTATTAAAGTCTTCGACACTGTTTATTGCTTTTCCATTAACCTCTTTAATGATATCTCCTTTTTTTATCTCAGCCTCATCAGCAGGACTCCCGGGCTCCACTCTCGCTACTATTACACCCTTTTCGTCTTTATTATAACCAAGTTGTATTATTATCTCCTTGGTAAGATCCATGACTACAAGTCCCGTAAGTGCATATTCTTTTGTCTCGTCAGAAAGATTAGCCGGCGCAATCTCTGCAATTTCCTTTGGTAATTCAAGTATAACCACTTTAAAAGTATATTCTTTACCTAAACGTAGTATTTTTACCGGTATTACGCTCCCACTTTTGCTCTGCGCTACCATGTTTCTTAAGGCATTGACATCTTTTACTTCTTTCCCGTTAAATTCAACAATTATATCACCTCTTATAATTCCTGCTTTTTCGGCAGGACTATTTTTTGTTACATCACTTACGAGTGCACCCCTTGATCTATTAAGTCCGAATTTTTGTGAAAGTTCTGGCGTAAGTTCCTGAATGGTTATCCCAATCCAGCCCCTTGTAACCTTCCCTTTTTGTATTAGCTGTTCCATAACTAATCTAACCATATTACTCGGTACCGCAAATCCTATCCCTTGATATCCCCCTGTTTTTGAGAATATCGCCGTATTAATTCCAACAAGCTCTCCCTTTACGTTTACAAGCGGACCACCTGAATTACCGGGATTTATTGCTGCGTCTGTCTGAATAAAGTCTTCGTAATCCGTAATTCCAACATTTGCCCTTCCAATAGCACTAATAATACCCATTGTAACTGTATGGCTTAATCCATAAGGACTACCAATTGCAAGAACGAATTCACCTACCTGTAATCTATCTGAATCACCCCATCTTAAGGTAGGTAATTTCTCCGCATCTATTTTTATTATAGCAATGTCAGTTTTCGGATCTAACCCGATTATCTTGCCTTTTAATGTCCTGTTATCAAGAAGTGTTACTTTTATTTCTTCGGCTTTCTCTACAACATGGCTGTTTGTAATTATATAGCCATCAGGAGAAACTATAACACCAGACCCGAGGCTCTTTTCTTTCCATTTTTTTGGTAATCCAAAATCCTGAAGTGGCCCGAAAAAATCGAAAAAGGGGTCATCAAAGAATTTACTATCTTCCCTCCGAATAACCTTTGTCGTTGATATATTGACTACAGCAGGCGAAACAGAATTAACAATGTCAGAGAAAGCCCTACTGGTCTCCATTATCTGATGAGGGACGTTAGGAGTAAATTTATGCTGCATATATTCATGTTGCAGAGATTTCTCAAGAATATAAAAAGTTACCCCCCCTAATAAAAATCCTACAATTAATATGGAAGTAAACAATAATATTTTTCTATTCATACAAATAATTATAATAGCCATCATAAAACATTGTAAAGTAGCTACCCCGTATTTCCTCAAAATAAAATCTCTTTGAAATATAACTAAATCTTTTCATGATT
>CAYOJI010000119.1:0-4063 GCA_964404225.1 uncultured Nitrospiraceae bacterium | reverse complement strand
AAAGTTAGAGAACCTGACGCGCAACAGTCTCTATTTTAAGCGGACAGTAGTGATACCAATCTATAAATAACATTTAAAATAAATATAATTATCCATTCAAATTTAGTTAAATTATAGGAACATTTTTACTTATTATAAGCATAACACTTTTGTATAGAATTTAAAAATATGTTCAAACAAAACAAGATATTTATAACGATATTCCTATGTTCCCTTTCTAGCCTTGCCTATGAAGTAGCACTCATAAGAATATTCTCGATCTCCTTATGGTATCATTTTGCATTCATGATAATAAGCATCGCTATGCTTGGTATTGGCGCAAGCGGCACTTTACTTTCTTTATACCCAAGATTCAAAAATCTATCTAATATTAATCTCTATGCCTTACTACTCGGAACAGGAATTTTCTTAAGTTATCATATTACTAATCTTCTTCCGTTCGATCCTATAAAGCTCTCGTGGTCGAAAACACAGATTATTTATATAGGAATTTATTACATAGTTTTATCCATTCCATTTTTCCTTACCGGACTAATTATAGCAACAGCATTCGCTTTTTTTAAAGAGAGGCCTTGGTTAATCTATGGAGCAGATCTGCTCGGTGCAGGAAGCGGAGCAATAGTTATTCTGCTTCTAATGTATTTAACAGCACCTGAAAAAGCAGTCTTAATTTCTTCTTCTATATCGTTCTTAGCAGCCTTTATCTACGATAGTAAAAAATTTAAAAAACTTGCTCTCGCTTTAATCATATTTAATAGTAGCCTTTTTATAATTCATCCTTCCTTTATTAACTTAATCATTTCACCATATAAAGGACTCGAGCTGGCTCTTAAATATCCAGGGGCTAAACATCTTAAGACATATTACAGCCCATATGCAAGGATAGATACATTTAAAAGCCCTTTCGTCCGGTTTGCACCTGGATTAAGCTTAAAGTATCTCGAACCGCTTCCTGAACAAATAGGATTTTCAATAGATGGTGGAGATGTAAATGCAATAACAAAATCAGATAATAAAAGAGCATTAGAATTCGTTAAGTATCTCCCGTCTGCACTTCCTTACGAGATTATTGCATTAAAAAAAAGGAATCATAATAAAATGAAAGACGATGTGCTAATTCTTGAACCTAAAGGAGGCCTTCACTATCTTATAGCAAAATATTACCACTTTCCCAATATATATAAGATTGAAAGCAATCCACTTTTAGTTAAAGTTATTAAAGAGGATTCCAATGAATTTTCAGGAGGCATTTATTCCTCTAATACCGCATCGGGCCTCGGTAGAGCATGGTTAAAATATAATAACAAAAAATTCGATCTCATTGATATTCCTTTGATGGGGTCTTCTCCTTCAGGATCCTTTGGCATCTCTGAGGATTACAGGTTCACAATTGAGGCATTTAAGGAATACATAAATCATCTTAAGAATGATGGTATCTTAAGTCTAAATATGTTTATACTGCCTCCCCCAAGAATAGAACTGAGATTACTCAACACTGCAATAGCGGCAATGGAAGAGTTGGGCATAAAAGAAGTAGAAAAACATGTCGTTGCAATCCGTAGCTGGGCAAGTATATGTATTCTCATTAAAAAATCTGCCTTTAATTCAGACGAGATAAAAATTATAAAAAATTTTTCGGAAGACCTTTGGTTTGACATAGTTTATTATCCTGATGTTAGCAAAGATGAAACTAATATCTATGTAAAAATGCCATCAAATGAATATTTTGAGGCATTCAGAAATCTTCTTTATTATGACACTCGAAAAGAATTCATAGATTCATATGTATTTGACATTAAACCTGTACGCGATGATAATCCTTTCTTCAATTACTATCTCAAATTAAAAAACATTCGAAAAATATATTCAATTATGGGACAAAAATGGCAATATTTTATCGAAGAGGGATATATTCTACCTGTTGTCTTTATACAGGTAATGCTTTTAAGCCTTGCTTTTATCTTTCTTCCTATATTTTCAAAAAGGCTTAAACATAATCCTTTTGAATCAAATACCGCTATGTTCTGTTTCCTTCCATACTTTGCATTTATCGGCGCAGGATTTATGTTTATGGAAGTATCTATTATCCATAAAATGATCTTGCCCCTTGAAAATCCTTCATATGCTTTAGCATCAGTACTCACATCTATTTTAATAAGTTCGGGAATCGGCAGTCTTTTAAGTTACAAAATTCGATATTTAAGAAGCCCTCTTGTAATTCTTCTACTCTCTTTTCTTATTATCGTATACAGCATCCTTCTCACTGTCATCCCGGATTCGATAATCCATTATTCAACGATTATAAAGATATTACTCACTTGTTTATTGCTTCTACCCCTTGGTTTACTTATGGGCATACCGTTTCCTCAAGGTATAAAAATACTCGGAGATAAGAATGAGGGATTAATTCCATGGGCATGGGCTATAAATGCCTGTTTTTCTGTACTTACACCTATCTTGGCTGTTATGGTTGCGATAGCATTTGGTTTTAAGGTAGTTTTCTGGCTCGGATCTGCATCATACCTATTGGCATTCTTCGTTTTTAAAAAATACTTAAAATAATTTCTATCTTTTCTTCTCAATCTCACCTATCATTGGGACAAATGCTACAGGTCCCATCTGCTCTACCTTAATAGTACCATCTTTTTTCTTTGTGACAAGTGTAAGAGTCTGATAATAAAATGTGCTACCGAGTGGCAAAATTAACCTACCTCCTTCTTTAAGTTGCTTGAGCAAAGGTGGGGGAATATGATTTGCAGCAGCCGTTATCATTATTGCATCAAAAGGTGCATATTCTTCCCACCCGAAATAACCATCAGAGTGTTTGACTTTAATGTTATTATAGCCAAGCTTTGTAAGCCTTTGATTTGCTCTATCAGCGAGTGATTTTCTTATTTCGATTGTATATACTTCCTTTGCTATTTCGGCAAGAACCGCTGCTTGGTAACCTGATCCTGTTCCTATCTCAAGAACCCTGTCTGTAGATTTTAATTTAAGCGCCTCTGTCATAAGCGCAACTACATACGGCTGTGATATAGTTTGTCCCTCTCCAATAGGAAGAGGATGATCGGCATATGCCCTATCCCTTAAATTTTCATCAACAAAAAGGTGGCGTGGTATCCTTGCCATTGCATTAAGCACTCTTATATCCTTTACCCCCCTTCCCTTTATATCCCGCTCTATCATAATTTTACGTTTCGATTCGAAGGGATCGAATGCATTTAGAAAATCGATATTTATTAAAAAAACCAGACAAAGAACAGTTATGGAATAAATTAATGGGGATGCTTTAAAAGTCCTCATTACGGAATAAATGCCTTAATATAAAGATTAACTGTAGGTCTATTTGGATCGTTTGTAAAAACTCGTACCTTTTTTGAGATAAATCCCTTATGCCCCTTAATGTCAACCTTTGCTAAAATTTTTCCTTTTTCGCCGGGCTGAATATGGCTCGAACTGGCCATTGCAGCAGAACAGCCTCAAGATGGAACTATTTTATTAATTATAAGTTCTTCGTCCCCTATATTTTCAAACTTAAAGGCATATTCAATAATATCTTTCTTTGTAACTGTTCCAAAATCATGGATTTCTGTATCAAATATTATTTTTGGCTGTGCATATGAAACGAAAGGGAATAAAACAAAAATTAAAAAAAATATTGTTATCATAAATTATCATAAATTATAAATTATATGAATTATGAATGCAATTTTTTAGCAAATCCTATCATTTTTCAAGGTTGATGTATTGAAAAATTAGTAAACGATTTATACTTCTTTATAAGTATAAATCCTTGCAATCCTGATTTTAATAATCATCATTACTGTCCAAAATATTTAAAAAAATAGATATGGCTCAATTTCATAAGCAAAATAAACTACCTTTTTCTATGTTAATAACTTTATCTGACTATAATGTCTATTCATAATTCATTAACTGAGGCTTCCGCTTCGACTCCAGCCTCATCGAGGTTACCCGTGATTTTGCTTCTGAAATCGAGCCATATCTCTTACTTTATGAAAGTTTGAAATATTTATTTTGGACAGATATGAATAATCATTAA
>CAYOJI010000118.1:3784-4109 GCA_964404225.1 uncultured Nitrospiraceae bacterium | reverse complement strand
AGAGAGTTCAAGCCTTATCCTAAATTTTTAGCGGACAATAGTGATAATAAAACAAAATATATATAAAAAAGGAGGTGGAATAATATGAAGTTCGTAAAGATGGTATTATTGTCAATTTTAGCCATTAGTCTTGTTTGTTCTATTACCTTTGCTGCTGGCAGTGTAGAGAAAGGAAAGGCACTTTTCAATGATGTAAAGTTTGCTGGTGGAACAGCAGGAAAGTCTTGTAACTCATGTCATCCAGATGGCAAAGGTTTAGAGGGTTCTGCTGAAAAGAAGGAATTCAGCATCATGGGTAAAAGACAAGTGGGTCTTGAGGAGGCTG
>CAYOJI010000118.1:0-3760 GCA_964404225.1 uncultured Nitrospiraceae bacterium | reverse complement strand
CATAGTGAACGCCATTAAAGGGAAGGCTATTGATCCGAAGTCCGAACAGATGAAAGCTATTGTGGCTTATATCAAATCGCTTAAAAAACCTCAAAGATAAGAATAGTTAAAAGAGACTTAAGGAAGGGGGGACTGAACCCTCCCTCCTTAAAAGAAGGTGTTATTTTGTCTATATTTTTGCTAAAGTCCATACTTTCTCTCATATTACTTTTTTTTACCTTTATTCAAATAGTTACCATGTTTGAGATTCTTGGTAGGATAGAAAAAAAATACGATATTGAAAGACTAAAAAAATTTCATAGATTTAATAGTAAGCTTTATTTTTTGCTTTATATTATTATCGCCTATTTCTGTCTTGATTTTATTCTAAAGACAAAGGCAGAACCTTCACCCAGGGCAACATTCCACGGTGTATTTGCTCTTTCTGTAATAGTTCTTATTCTCCTAAAGGTCTCTTTTATTAGGATCTACAAGCAGTTTTATGGTCTAGTGAAGACAATAGGAATCTTGATAGCACTTTTAACTTTTGGAATGATAGGAACATCTGCAGGATATTATCTGCTTATAAGCAAGCTTGGAACAGAGGTATTGCTAAAAAAAGAAAACTCAAAAGAAACTAAGATTATTATTAAAACAGATCCAGAAAGTATCAAAAAGGGCAAAGAGCTTTATGAATCAAAATGTTCTTTTTGTCATGACCCAAATAGCACTGTAAAAGTAGTAGGACCTGGTCACAAAGGAATCATGAAAAATCCTTTGCTTCCAATAAGTAAAAAACCTGCAACTCCTGAGAATATCGCTCATCAGCTTAGGGATCCTTATAAAGATATGCCTTCATTTTCCTATTTGCCTGATGAAGACGTTGGAAATATCATTGACTATTTAAATACCCTTTAAAAAAGAATTTTTGAATGTCAGTATTATATATCAGAATAACTTTTAAATGGGATAAACGATGAAAGTTACTGATCCAGTTTGTAAGATGGTTATCGAAGATAAGGATGCTGTGGGGACATCCACGTATAAAGGAATTACTTACTATTTCTGCTCCCCAATATGCAAAGAAGAGTTTGATAAAAATCCAGATGTCTTTATAAATCTCTATCTTTCTATCCCCTCTTTAACAAAAAGAGGTAAGGGGGGTTTGACTTTAGCAAAAGGGGTAATAACAAGCGGTATGGAGATGGCAAAAGACCCTATATGTGGAATGGTTATTCCAAAAGAGCGTTCTATAAAGAGAGAAGCGGGTGGAAGAACATATTATTTTTGTAGTGAGAATTGCGTAAGGACATTTGAAGCCCCTGAAGCTGAATTAAGATCTATGAAAAGGCGCGTCACCATTGCCCTCACAGGAGTCCTTGCCCTTGCGATTTTCAGAGCCGCTGTTTTTTTGGGACTTGCTGCGGGTGCAACTGTCCTTACATGGGTTCCCATACCCTGGCTTCCGTGGTTTACTTGGGGGGTGTGGCTTTTTATCATCACAACTCCTATTATGGTCTTTGGAGGAAAAGGATTTTTTATTGGAGCCTATCATGCTATTAAAAACCGTGTAGCAAATATGGATTTACTTATTGCATTAGGAACATCCACAGCATACATCTATAGTGCATTTGTTGTCTTTTTCCCGGGAGTTCTACCTGTTGAAGAGAAGAATGTCTATTTTGAAGTATCAGCCATAATCATAGCCTTTGTACTTCTTGGGAAATACATGGAAGAGATAATTAAGAAAAGGAGTTCTGCAGCAATTAGAAAACTCCTTGATCTAAAACCACAAACTGCACGAGTAATACGGAATGACTCAGAGATAGAAATCCCTGCCGAATCAGTCATGGTAGATGAGATTGTAATAGTCAGGCCTGGTGAAAAGATACCAACAGATGGAATTGTAATAGAAGGGCACTCCTCAGTTGATGAAAAGATGATAACAGGTGAAAGTTTGCCTGTAGAAAAAAAATCAGGAGATAAGGTAATAGGAGGAACAATCAACAAAGTCGGTTCTTTTAAATTCAGGGCAACACAGGTTGGTGCAGATACAACTCTGAATCAGATAATCAGAATGGTTGAAGAAGCACAAACATCTTCTTCGAATATCCAGAGACTTGCCGACAAAGTAGCCTCTTATTTTGTTCCTGCTGTTATAGGAATAGCAATACTGGCAGCTGTCGGCTGGAGCATCTCTGGAAACTTTACATTAGCACTTCTTTCCTTTGTTGCGGTTCTTATAATAGCATGTCCATGTGCAATCGGGATTGCAACACCTGCTGCTTTAATGGTTGGTGTTGGAAAAGGGGCTGAACTTGGGATTCTCATTAGAGGTGCAGAATATCTTGAGAGGGCAGAGAAACTGAATACCGTTGTCTTTGACAAAACTGGCACATTAACAAAAGGTGAACCTGAGGTTACTGAGATAGTGAGTTTTGACGGGAAGGATGAAGATGTCATTCTTTCTGCTTCCATAGCTGAGAAAGGCTCAGAACATCCTCTTGCCGAGGCTATTATCAAGCAGGCAAATATGATGGGACTCCACATACCTGACGCGGAAGCCTTTGAAGCTATCCCTGGTCACGGAGTAAAGGTCAGCATCAATGGAAAAGAGATGTTGGTAGGAAATAGAAGACTAATGAAAGATAAAGGGATTTCATTAGAAGGCAAGGAGACTTTAATATCAGATCTTGAAGAAAAAGGCAACACCGTGATGATTGTAGCAGAAAACAGTATGCTCAAAGGTTTAATTGCAGTAGCTGATACATTGAAGGAGCATGCAGAGGATGTGGTAAGAGGGCTGAAGGCCGAAGGAGTTCAGGTGGTTATGCTTACTGGTGATAATGAAGGGACTGCAAAGGCAATAGGTGCTAAAGTAGGGATAGAGAGAATCATCGCTAATGTCCTTCCGGGCGATAAGGCAAAGGTAATAAAAGATCTTCAGGCAGAAGGAAATGTCGTTGCAATGGTGGGTGATGGGATAAATGATTCCCCGGCGCTTGCACAGTCTGATATTGGGATAGCAATTGGTAGCGGATCAGATGTTGCAAAAGAGACGGGAGGGATTATCCTTGTTAAAGATGACTTGAGGGATGTCATAAAAAGTATTAGACTTTCTAAGGCAACAATGAAGAAGATTAAGCAAAATCTTTTCTGGGCATTATTTTATAATACTGCTGCTATTCCTATCGCTGCCTTTGGTCTTCTGAACCCTATTATCGCTGCTGCTGCCATGGCTATAAGCTCCTTATCCGTCGTAAGCAATTCAGCACTGCTGAAGGCGATCAAAATCTAAAGCGATGGGAAAAAAGCCAGATGATGGAGCAAGAGCAGATAAAGATGGATATTTCTTAAAATTTATGAACAAAATTTTTAAGGAGTTAAGAAATGGCGACAAAAAATATAAATAAGAAAAAACCTAATTATAGGAGGACAGCATGAAGGGGTATGTAGTTAATATTGAAAAGATAACAAAAGAAAATGAAAACTTTCGCAAAGTACTTTATACAGCTAAAAATAGCCAATTGGTAGTAATGGCTTTAAATCCCGGAGAAGAGATCGGGGAAGAGGTGCATGACCTTGATCAATTTATACGTATTGAAAAGGGGGAAGGCAAAGCAATTCTTGATTCCGTCGCGTATGATATAGAGGATGATTATGCTATTGTAATACCTGCAAGCACACGGCATAATATTATTAATACCTCCACTGATAAAAAAATGAAATTATATACAATATATTCTCCCCCTCAACATAGAGATGGTGTAATACATGAAAC
>CAYOJI010000117.1:2233-4288 GCA_964404225.1 uncultured Nitrospiraceae bacterium | reverse complement strand
TAATTGGGCTTCCTTCTTTGTGGTCAAGTTTAAAGAGACATTGGATAACCTTACCATGCTCAGTAGAAGATAAATTGAATTCTTCATTGATTTTTCGTAAAGCCAGGGTTGAAAGGACACTTAAGGAGGGATTTGCCTCTATTTTTTGTTCTCTTACCTCAGGCATATCTATACCTAGGATAGAGAGAAAATCAAGGATTACATTGCCTTCTGGAAAAAGTTTTCTATCATAGATACGAGGTATAATTTTTGCATTTGTATAATTAGAAATAAGCTTATTGAAATAAAGAAAATTTAGTTTTTTACAGTTCTCTACATAGGCATTAAAATTTAATTTATTTTTTGAATAAGGTCCCTGTGTTATTTGAGAATAACTACTTTGCACCCATAAATCTTGTCTTCTTAAGTAAATGATTATGTTAATATCTTTTGTTAGTATGGATATTGCTTCTATAAGTAGTTTTGGCTCTATTGTCAAGAAGTACTCACTGCTTAAAATGAGATCTGCCGTATTTTTCTCTTGAATTTCGCTTATTAATTTTTTAAAAACCATCTTCTTATCGGGAATATCTTTTATCCTCTGTTTGACATCGGCTGGGGTAAAAATGCTCCAACTCAGATAATTATGCACCACATTATGTATTCCTGTCTCAGGATATAGAAGTCCATATCTATCCAACAAAAACTTTCTTTGTTTCCATAAAAATCGCTGGATAACAGTGGTTCCGGTTTTAGTCAATCCTATATGTAAATATACTCTCATTGTCATGGTTAAGGTCTGTATAATTTACCACAAGATTCACTAACAGATTTAGAAGTCTCTTCATATAAGTCAATTATCTTGATTGATTTGTTTCCATTCAGGGTAATAAATACACCATCTTGGAACCATTTTGAAAAAGTTTCTACACTTGGTAAGATTGATATTCCGACTTGCCCCATACCAGAGCCTTCAATAGAGAAGCTATTTAGAAAAGTAAGAGCGGTATTCCCAGAACCCGAATCATTTTTCTTTCCTAAGGTCCCAAATTGAAAAGCTTTAGCTTTTACACTTTCTCCAAGCTGGAAGTTTCCTCCTATAAATTTTAAACCATAGGAATTATGAACATGGATAAGAATAAAATGATTTGGAACAGTAAGATTGCCTCCATATAGCTTCACATATTCCAAATTTCTATTGAAAGCATTAATGTATGGCTCAGTGATAATATGGACTTGAGAGGCATAAAATTCAATTTTTAATGGTTTTAATGGATTTTTAATGTTATCTATTCTAATTAATGGGTTGTTTATAGAACTTCTGATAGTTAAATTGAAAAATTTAATATTATCTATAGTATCGCCTTCCTTTTCTGAAACGATTTCTAAAGCCGACTCATTCAAATGTATTGGTTGCCAATATTTTTTAGTTTCGTCAGAGTTTCGCGTTGTAAAACCAGAAATAGGGTTTTTATTTGTATTGTTAGGCAAATTTGTTGCTGCAAAATATTCAAAATGTAACCATTCCCAATATTCAGGATAATCAGTTGGGGATTTTCCTTGATTAAAATCTGAAAGTGACCGATATAATAAATTTTCATAATTAACTAAATCTCCTTTTTTATAAGCCTTTTTGGGATCGTAAGGTGGATAATTTATTTTAACTAATTCTCTAGGATGATATTTTTTTTGCGGATCCCAATTCTGTATACTTTCACTATTTGGATAAGTTTTTGCTTTACCAGCAAATATTACAGGCTTCCAAAATGAACCCTCTTGTGCTCTTTTTACTTTAATTGCGTGCCCTGATGGTCGCCAGATGTGAAGATCTTTTATACTGAAATCATAAATTCCATCAAAAAAAACTCCTCTTGTTTCCCATTCACAGTCAAGGGTTAAATTATCTATAATTATATTCATACCCATTGAAGGGATGATATTATCTGATTGATTATTTATAAATTTCACTAAATAATCTCCTTCAAATTTAGTATGTGGTTTTATAACCCCATCACTCCTAATTTTTATTCTATGCTTGTTTAAAATAAGCAATGGCTGCGAAATCCGATAAAACCC
>CAYOJI010000117.1:0-2223 GCA_964404225.1 uncultured Nitrospiraceae bacterium | reverse complement strand
AAAATGTTTCCCACTCCTTAAGATTTTTAATAGCTAATTCAAAGGCAGAAATATCATCACTTTTTCCATCACCCTTTGCTCCGAAAGCTTTTACATTTATTACGTCTTGTTCATATGCGAGCGAAAGGTAGCTTTTTAAAAGAAAAATGGTAAAAATAAACGATATGAGTAGAAGTTTTCTAATTTTTTTTTCTATTAAATACATAAGCATCAAGACACTCCAAAAATTTTCAATGCATAGTTATATAATTCAATATCATACTTATTATATTCTTCAATTAAAGCAATTTCATCTTTACTATATTTCTCTCTATTTCTCACATGATTTGGAGTTCGATTTTCATGTAATATTTCTGGACAATCTATTCCCAATTTTGAAAAAAGCCGTTTCACATCTGATGATAATGTCTCTGTAAAACCAACAAAAAAGAGTTTTTCAAGGTTTTGCTTTGCTCTCTCTAACTCTCTATCTGTCACCTCCAAGTATGTTAGAGAGTTGATGAGGTTATAATATTCTTCTTTGGTTATCTTTTTATTTATAAATTGAGAATAATAAGTCTGAAAATTTATTTCCAATCCTAATAATTTAGTTTGTAGATTACAAACTGAGTGGCGAACAAAATCATTGGTAAGAAAATTAGTCAAAGTTTCTTGAGCAAACTTACCAAGCCACACTTCTGGATGAGCTTTCATAAATTCATAAGCTGAAATTATCCTATTAATGGGATTTCTTAAAAAGGTAAACATAATAATGTCCTTAGACAGTATCTTATAGGCATCAAAGAAAAAATGCCCTGAAACTAAAGGATATAATCTTCTATTGCTATCTTGTATCAGGTTCAATAAAGAATTATAATGCATGTAATTGTCAGTATTAAATATTGCTTTAGATAGCATCTTATGAATACTCATACCTCCTGTTTTTGGAATGTGAATGAAAACAATCTGTTTACCTATTGCAGTTTTTCTATAAATATTTATATCCTTAATCTTGAAAGTCTTGGTATTTATAATATTATTATGCATATTTTCACATGATTCCATATTACAAGATGTTTCTCGCGGTGTTCCAATAGATGTTATATCCCAGTATATATATGCTCTATAATATTCCATTGTTGTCAAAGGCTTATACCATATTTTATATTCTGTATCCCAAGCTGCTTTAAACTCTAAGCTTAATGCTTCAGCAATATAAGGATTAATCGGTTGCTGAAACAACTCTAAAAAGTTTTTTATATTAGGTTTTTCTTCATCTTTTAAACTTCTATAACCTAATATGCTTAATATATCATTAACTTGATATAAAGCTAAAATTTCTGATGGATGATTATAAGATTCAAATAGCTTATATTTTTTGTAATTACTTATAATGAAGTCCAGTAATTTTTGCTCTCTTCTGCTTTCTAATTCTTTTTGAAAATTTATATAATCCTCTATTACTTTTCTTAAATCAATTTTAGTTAGAATCTCCCTTGACTTAATCATTTCAAAAATCTTATCTTTTTTTTCACCCTTTCTTAACAAATCAAGTATAAACTTATCTCCATATGGAAATTGACCAAATGGATAATCTTCATTGGAGACATTTCTTGGATCATGGCAAAAGAAAGGCCAGTAAATTGGAAAGGTTAAATAAGATACCCTAATCTTAAATGAATTTTGAAATACATTTTCCAACAAATAGTTTTCAGAATACTCTCCCCATTTTTCCTTAAGAGGCTGGTAAATAATAATTTCTGTTTTTTTAAGTATTTCTTGAGGTACTACTTCTTTTTTGTAATTTACAAAATAAAGTACTTGAAAATCATTTGAAAATTCTTTATGACTATTTAGAAGAGCTTTAATATATGCCCCTTGGCAGTTAGCAAAAATAGCACAAATCTTCTTCCCTGTTTTTTCTATGCTCATCAAAATATTTCCTTTTTCCACTACTTCTTACCTTAATTTATATTGAGAATCTTAATTATTAACTCATCTGGGAAGGCTTCATCCCAACTTTTAACCTTTGGAACATAAGCATTTTGTATCCTTCCGTATACATCAAAAGATTTTGTTACAGCATCCTTCAATGCTTCTGCAATAGTCTCTGGATGGGGCTCAGCCACAACGAAATTCTTAGACTTATTTCTAAAATACTCTTCGTCTCTATAATCAAAACTATTTACAACTACTATCAACCCAGCAGAAGCCATTTCAAATCCAACAAGTCCAGGATGAGGT
>CAYOJI010000116.1:2013-4430 GCA_964404225.1 uncultured Nitrospiraceae bacterium | reverse complement strand
CCTTCCTTTTCTCTTCAACCCTTATTTACCTTTCTGCTGTTTTTAAATATTACCGATATGGGTATATAAGGATATCCCGATATCCGATATCAAAAGATATCAAAAGCAGTTATTATAAGGGAAAATCTGTTATACTCGGGGGATTTCTGGGTTATATAATAGGAGTTATACCGATATACGATTTACAAGAAGAAGTTATTATAGGGTTAAAACTTAATATTCTCGGGGGATATCGGATATGGAAATACAAGATAAAAAAAATAAAGCGCTTACCTATGAAGGTAAGCGCTTATGTGTTATGAAGTAAAAGATAAGGTTAAATAATATTGATATCTGAAATATAATAAGAATAATCTTTTTTGATTACTGTGATATAAATCTTACTGTTTAAAAGTTTTTGTATATCAGATATCTTTAGGATCTCATCGAGAAATACTGATACATATTCCAGTAAATCGTAAGGTAGTAAGACGCTATTTTCTTTTACGATTGCTTTATTGTTTATAATATCAAATCCATATGCCACTACATCTACATCTGTTCTACTTAACCATACATTATATTTTTTATATGTTATAGTGACATATAACTTACTATTATCCGTATTCTTATTAGTTTTTTGTTTAAGAAAATTAAACATAACGCTATCCCTCCTTTGTAATAATACATAACATATACAGATAACAGTAAGAAAAAGAGATAGAAAATAAGAGATTTAAAAGAAGAGTTAAAAGAGAAGGAAAAAGAGAATTAAGAGGATAGTTAAAAAGAGAGTTAAAAGATATGCAGAAACAAAGACATATACATATACTTATTTACTTATGGCTTTATATCATAGTCATCTCTATCATATTCATATAACCAAAGCATATCCTCATTAGGTTCAATAAACTTAACCACTATCAGATATTCATATCCCTCATACCAAAACTGTTGCTCATACTCATCCCTATCTACTTCTATAGCCGTACTCTTAATCATATCATATATCAAATTTATATTCCAATCATCCTCATCGCATAACACAAAGCCCTCACTACTATCCGTAAGCTTAATCAGATATATCTTATATAACTTCTTATCCATATCCTTAACCCCTATTATATCAGATCTTTTTGACATATTCCTCCTTACTCCCTGTTATCCAGGGAGCCGGGTATATTTATTACTCCCCTACCCGTAGGGGAGTAATTTTATGTTTCTATCTTATCTCTAAAACTTAACTCTAATATCTTAAGGTTATCAATACTTATTGCATATTTCTCAATATCAGATAAACTTAAACTTACCTTAATCCAAAGCTTATCTCTTTCTATCTTATTACTTATGCCTAAGCTCATAAATATTCTACTTAATTCAGATATACTATAATCCCATTCAGATTTCGGTATATGCCAATCACCTATTAATATCTTATCTCTTAACTCTAATGCCTTATTAAAACTTATTTCATAATCCATAAAAGTCCTATGAATACTTATAACATAATCCATATTATCCTTATTTCTTATCTTCCATATCCTTATACCCTTATCTTCCTTAATCACATACTTAAATCCGTAATCCCATTTAATTCCAAATATTCCTATGTCTAAATATTCTCTTAAATCTAATACCCAAATCTTATCTTCTATATAGTCATATATCATAGCTTCATAATTCTTAATAACACTTAAATCCTTATTCCTAAATTCCTTAAGCCTTATTAATTCTAATTTCTTAAGCTCATATTGTATAGGAAGCTTATACTTAAACATAAAACCCTTATTAACGGATTCTAAATCATAACTTATATCATATTTTCTGCATATATCCTTAAACTCATCTTCATAAGTAGCATATAGCCTATCTTGTCTTAAATCATATATCCCAGATCCATAAATTACATAATCCTTAAACCTATACGCATTAACTAATACTTCAAAACCAAAATGCTTATAAACTTCTATTTCCTTATACATATACTTACTCCAAACTTATATCTAATCTCTGAATTCTTAAAGCATCATATGCTAATTCCCATATCTTATCTACATCTACCAATATCTCAATCCTATGCTTATAATATTGCTGAAACATAACACTTATACCTAATTCCTCAAAGCTAACTCTTAATTCAGATGTAATCATATGCTCATCAGATAACTTATTACTCTTAAACCAATTGACTAATATCGTATTATCTAACCAATCAAATGTCTTATAAATTCTTATACGCTTATCTCCTAATATCTTATTAAAACTCATAACAAATCTCATATTATTCTTATCTCTTACTTTCCAAAATCTTATACCTTCCTCATCTCTTATAACATATCTCATAGGAAATTCCATATATCCTATAGCTAATATCCCATCAGATAGCATATTACTTATATCTAATAACTTCCCAATCTGATAACCATAATCATATACAA
>CAYOJI010000116.1:0-1992 GCA_964404225.1 uncultured Nitrospiraceae bacterium | reverse complement strand
CTAATCTCATAGCATCTAATTCCTTAAGCTCTAAATTCTCAGGTACATAAACCTTAATACTTACTCCATATCTATTATTCAAATACTCATATTCATAATCTAAACCATATTCATTACATATTTCTAATACCTTATCGCTTAACCATAAGTAATTCTTATCTAAATCTAAATCATATATCCCAATTCCTGAAATCACATACCTATCAGAAAACATATACACATTCCTAAACCTATCTCCTATAAAACTTATAACCTTACTCATATATTACTTATACTTATAAACTCACTCTCATAATCCTTATAACTCTTACTCATAACATCTAATTGACATAATACAAATTTAATCATATCCCAATCTCTTATAATCTCATTCCTTATACCTAATTCCATAAACCTCTTACTCAAAATACCTACCAACTCATTTTCTAACACATATGGACTTACTTTCTCCCAATACCCAGATACTTTTTCATATATACCCATATTCCATATACTTACTAATCCTTCTAAACCATATTTCTTAAGCACTAATAGCGTATTTATCTTAATCTTATAAGTCTTATTTCCTATACTAAACTCATCCTCATAACTCATAACAAACTTAAGCTTATTGTTCTCATACATATTCCAAAATCTTATGCCTTCCGCATTACTTACAACATATTTATCATATGCTAATTCTTCCTCATATACATTAGTCGTATATCTAATTCTTATAAGCTTATCCCACCACAGATTACTAAAATCACATACCCCTAACAACCTATCTTCTGAATACGTAATCATCATATACTCATCTCTTCTTACACTTACAACCTTATTCCTAGTATCCAATCTCAATACTCCTATCTTCTTATGCTCAGTACCCCTAGGAACTAATAACTTACTTCTTATTGTCTTACCACTTAAACTCTCATACTCATTCACAATTCTTAAATCATATCTTCTTAATAACCTATCCATATTCTCGAAATCCTTATAAAACTTATTCTCATCCTTATCAAATATACCTATAGCAGATACATACAAATCATCATTAATCTTATACACATCCAAATTCCCATCTATCTTATTCAAATTAAGCATATTCATATGGTTAAAAACTAAACTACTCATTTTTATATACCCCTCCTTTTACTATTAACTCATACCCATAGAACCCATACTCATCATTAAACATACTCACATTCTCATATTCAAATTCGGATAGCAAATCACTTAAATACTCAAAATCCAAGAAATTCTCATATCTCAAAAACTTATCCCCAACCCTAACCTTTATAATCATATAATGCTTATCCATATAGCTATATATCTTTACACTTATAACAGATACATATGGCTTAAGTGACTTAACTTTATCCTTAAACATATATCTCACTTCCTTTTTCATAAGCATATAACACATACACAGACATACCATCGCTTATATCCGTATTCTTAACTATCTTATATACCTTAAGCTTATTCAAAAGCTTACTTATATTTTCTAATTGCATAATCTTACTATGCTTAATAACCTTATCCTTATTCTTAATCTTCATATACACATATACACAATCTAATTCCCTAAGCAAATCATCTTCGTATATCATAATCTCAATCTTATACGTATTTCTTATACCTAACTTACTCATATATAGTTCCTAACATAAGCTTAATGACATAAAACTCATATGGCATATTCCTAATCTCATCCTCACTCAAAACCTTACCTTCCTCAAGTCTTACACCTAACTGAAATACTAATATCTTATCGCTTATCCCTAACTTTACCATAATCCTATTCGCAGGTATCTCAATACCCAATAGCTTACTCAAAAACTCAGCCGTAGCCTTATGTCCTATAGCAGATACAAATTCTTCTTTCATAAGCATATCTCTTACTTCAGATATGTCTAATTTCTTAATCAGTATTTCAGATATCTTATATCCAGAAATCATATTCAAAGAAAATGAATTAACAATATATAACATTTAACCTCCTTTAAA
>CAYOJI010000115.1:0-4463 GCA_964404225.1 uncultured Nitrospiraceae bacterium | reverse complement strand
TAGCTTCAACCATAGGAGGAAACTGGCAAAATTATAGATGGAAGATTTATACATTAGTAGTAAAATTGAACAAAACTATATGAGGTTGTAATGAAAATACTTAGATGCGAAAAAGGAATTGCATTGGTTACAGTACTTGTTCTTTCTTTAATAGCACTTGCAATTATATCTACGCTGGTTTACCTTGTAATTCAAGGCACAAGATTCTCAGGTTTTTTTAAAAGATACGAAACAGCTCGGGAGGCTGCTTATGGAGGTAGTGAAATAGTAGCAGCATTAATCAAAAATCGTGGACAATTAAGTATTCCAGGGTTACCTTTAAGTAGTTCTTCTATAGATTCTGGTGGATTCCTTTCGTGCAATTGTGGTGATCCTGATGTTGCTGGTGATAACACACCCAACACCTGTTTATGCCGTAAATTATGCGATCCTACCTCGGATTGGGTAAGTGCAGGCTGTAATAATACTTTTGATCCTACAGACAATCCTGATATACAGTTTGATCTCCCCGCAGATCCATTGAATCCTTCAAATCCACCTATTTATCAGGTTTCTGCTAAAATAGTGGATACGACAAAGGGCTATACAGATTTGAGTGGAGAAGATTTGGAAGGAGATCCTCGTGTTACAGGTTCAGACCTTACATTAAAAGGTCCACCCGCGCCTTATCTGTACAGGATTGAGATAAATGCTCAAGATACAACAAAACCGGAAAGGGGAAGATTATCAATTCTATATGCTTATTAGGCATAAAAACATTAATCCACAAATCATCAAGATATTAATTTTTGCAATACTTATATCTACTTTTATTTCGTATGGTTGTAAAGGGAAAGAATCTAAACAAGAATTTCTTGAGCCGACTTCGGCTAAAGAACAACAAGATTCTCAAAAAGAAACACCCCCTAAAACTTCTGAACATGCCATTTTAGAAGAATCTTCCAATATTCAAGAAATTAATACTCCACCTAAAATAACAACTATTAATGTAATCCCTAATATGCCTGTTGTTGGAGATCAAATCAAGGTTGAAGTCCAAACCTATGATAGAGAAGGTGATGAGGTAACACTTGATTACCAATGGTTTAAGGATAATATACTTCTTTCTGAAGGCTCGAACGTCTTAACTGTATCAAAAGACTTTAAACGGGGAGATAGAATTATCCTAAAGGTAATTCCATATGATGGCAAAGCAAAGGGATTCCCACTTGAAATGATTATAACTATATCAAATGCTATTCCACAAATTATAGACTCATCAGAAACATTTAGATTCGATGGCAGTCGTTACTCTTATCAAATAAAAGCCACAGATCCTGATGGCGACAGTCTCACCTATTCCCTTAAGTCAGCTCCTCAAGGGATGAAAATAAATTCAACTACTGGATTAATTCAATGGAATGTCCCACATAACTTCAAGGGGAAAGCTCCTGTTACAGTATCTGTCTCTGACAATCAGGGTGGTGAGGTCTTACAAAGTTTTACTATTGAGATTCCGTAAGGAAAGAGAGATTGAATAATTAAGTGGGCTAAAGGCACATTATATCCCTAAGATTAGACTAAGACGATAAACGATAAATCCACTGCCGAATGATATAAAAAACATTAGTAAAAGTGAAGCGAGAAACCATTGCCAGCTACCCGTCTCCTGCTTTATTACTGCTACGGTTGCTACGCAAGGCACGAAAAGCATCATGATAACAAGGAATGAAAGCGCAGATGCACGGCTCATTATACTCGGTAGAACATTCCTGAGACCTTCTTCTCCAACGCCATAAAGAACTCCAAGCATTGCTATTGCGTTTTCCTTAGCAACAAAACTACTTAGAAGAGCAACTATCATCTTCCAGTCAAATCCAAAAAGCGATCCAAGTGGGCTAATAATACTGCCTATCCGTCCTAATATACTCTTTTCAATGGATCCACCGGGTATATTGGAAATTATCCAAATGAACACAGAAAAACCTACTATGACCGTACCAGCACGTTTTACGAATGCCTTTAACCTGTTCCAGACAACTATACCTATCGTCTTAAAATTCGGCTTGTGATAAAGAGGGAGCTCCATAATAAAAGGCATTTTTTGATTCTTTATAAAAAATTTACTGAGTAGCATACCGACTATTCCCAGCACAAGAATATTCAAAGCCACAAGCGTCCATGATATAAATGCTCCTACAGTACCAAAGATCGCAGCTGCTATCAATGCCAAAACCGCAAGCCTTGCTGTACATGGTACAAAAGGTGCAAGCAATATAGTGAGGATTCTTGCTTTTTCTGATTCTATTATCCTTGTGCCGAGCACAGCAGGCACATTGCAACCAAAACCGAGAAAGATAGGGAGAAAGCTTTTACCATGAAGACCTATTATATGCATAAATCTGTCCATAACAAAGGCAGCCCTTGCCATGTATCCTACATCTTCAAGAAATGCCATGGTCGCAAAAAAAATTAGCAATATCGGAAGAAATGTAAGAACGCTTCCTGCCCCCCCTATAACGCCATCTATTACAATCCCCTTTACCCATGATGGGGTATACCCAAAAAATGGATCTATCAATTTCGCAAAATGATTGATCATCCATTCTAAAAGTTTTTGGAGTGGTGAACCTAATCCATAAGTTAATAGGAAAACAATCCCGAGTACCCCTAAAAGTATCGGGATCCCAAAAAGAGGCCGTGTAATTATTTGATCTATTCTATCTGTTAATAGTATCTGTCCTCTTTTAAACTGTGAAACAGAAGCACGGATCGCATCCTCTATCCAGTCATATCTCCCACCAACAATAGCGAGCTGGGAGTCTTCGTGTTTACGGAGTAGTGATTCTACTTGTTCCCATTTTTTTTCTGGCATGGATCTCTTTAGTATGGTTATAATTTCTGGATCCCCTTCCATTAGCTTTGTTATAACCCAATTAACGGAATAAGATTGTGGGATATATTCTTTAGTATTTTCAACAAGTTCAATAAAAACTTCTTTATGGTCAGGGGAAACTTCTGGAAGAGATGGTTTATACTCGATTTTCCCTTTTGCCAGTGATATCGCTTGAAATAAAAGCTCTTTTATCCCTTTATTTTTAGCAGCAATCAACGGAACAACCGGGATTCCAAGAAAGTCTCTTAGTGCCTTAACATCTATCCTGATTCCTTGTTCCTCTGCAACATCTATCATATTAAGTCCGAGTATAACTGGAGAACCAAGAAGTAATAATTCGGAAAGTAGATAAAGGCTTCGTTCTAAGGCTGCTGCATTAGTTATAAGAATAACAACATCTGGTCTTTCCTTCATAATAAAATCCCTTGTTACCCTCTCTTCCTCTGAAAATGCAGTAAGGCTGTAAGTTCCGGGGAGGTCAACTATCCTTACCTCTGTATTCCCACAAACAAAGATCCCTTCTTTTTTCTCTACTGTTTTCCCTGGCCAATTACCAACATGTTGTGATAAACCTGTGACAATATTGAAGACAGTGGATTTACCAACATTCGGCTGTCCAGCGAGGGCTACAAGAAGCTTATTCTTCTCTATCATTCACTTTTTTAGTCTTCGTTTTACTTACCATAATTTTTGAAGCCTGTCCTTTTCCGATTGCAATCCTGGTCCCATTTGTAAGAATAAGAATAGATCCACCACTGTTTCTAAGAACTGTAACACGAATACCCGGAGCTATACCCATTGAAGCAAACCTACCTATAAGGCCATATCCACCCTTAATGAAATGGATAATACCCTCTTCCCCCTCTTTAAGAGTATTAAGTGGTATTAAATTTATGTTCATGAGTTTAAAACCTTCCTTTTTCTCATATCTTTTTGACAACTGCTGCAATATCCTCTTATTTCGAGAGTGTGGGTTGTCCATTGAAATCCGTGTTCCTTACAAATTTCCTCTTGCAATCTTTCGAGATTATCAGAATAAAACTCTATTACCTTCCCACACTCTGTACAAAGCATATGGTCATGATGACCTTGTCCAAAAGTATGTTCGTAGATAGTGCTACCATGTTCTGTCTTTCTAACCTTCTCTATCAAACCACATTCGCAAAGGAGATGGAGCGTTCGATAAACAGATGCCTTCGATATCTTCAGATCCTTTTTCTTCATCTCGAGATAAAGAGATTCGGGATCAAAATGACCTTTACTTGAAGAAGTCTTCTTTAACACAGCCGCTCGTTCCCGCGTTAATCTCTTGCCCCTCTCTTTGAGAAACTTTCTAAATATTTCTTCTTTCATATAATTGAGACTGATTCTCAATATCAATTCTAAAACATCCGACCTTTTTCTGTCAATAAAATTTATATTATCTCAAATCTAAATCTCTTTCTCGGCTAAACATTTCAAAATAGTAACATCAACCATTCCTGAAAGCATCACCTTTCCCGTGATGAAATATTTTTTATGGTGGAGGAATGTCCTTGAGCGACTTTACAAAATCTCTGGTAACCAATCTTGGCGAAAGGAGCGTCCC
>CAYOJI010000114.1:3588-4475 GCA_964404225.1 uncultured Nitrospiraceae bacterium | reverse complement strand
GCGGTTTAAAAAAGATATAATAGATCAATTTATAAGCGAGGAATCAATGCAAAGGGTAACAGAGGATATAAAGTCTTTTTCAAGAGAAAAGGCAAGGGAAAATAATTTATGGACAAAGAAAAGAAATATCCAAAAGCAATTTATAATTGGCCTGAATACGAGAGACCACGAGTACGACTAATAGAATTTGTCACTGATAAACCTTTTCTGATACTGAGCCCTTGGCGATTCTTCTGAGGGTTGGCTCAATTGGTTAAAGTGCTGTGTATCTGGCAGAGGAATTGATAAAAGAATTTGGAACTTTTAGAAATACCGACTCAAAGGGTTTTACCGAACTTAAAAGAAAAGGTTTAGGCATTGCTAAAATCTCACAGACAAAAGCTGCTATAGAAATTGTCAAAAGATTTTTTCTTGAAAAAAGTTTGACTAAAATTAAAAACAGTAAGGATTTAGTTGATTACTTCATTCCTTATTTGAGAGATATGAAAAAAGAAGTGTTAAAAGCGGTTTTGCTTGAAGGTAAAAACAAGATAATCAAAGATGTAACAATATCGGAAGGAACACTTACTAAAAGAATTGTCCATCCGAGAGAAGTCATAAAAGAATCGGTTATTGAATCTTTATCAGCATTGATACTTATTCATAACCACTCAAGCGGTGAACTACAACCACGCCAAGATGATACAAAAATAACTAATCGCATAATCTCTGCTTGTGAACTTGTAGGAATCAGAGTTTTTGACCATATAATCATTGGTAATAACAACTATTTTAGCTTTTTTTGAATAAAGGACTAATCAAAGGAGTAGGCTATGAAAGCAAAATTTTCTAAAGGAGACAAAGTCATTATAAAGGCCTTTGGGAATAAATAGGCATTATTGACGGCG
>CAYOJI010000114.1:0-3578 GCA_964404225.1 uncultured Nitrospiraceae bacterium | reverse complement strand
AAGGTAAGATATTTTACCCTATTTCTATTGATCCAAGCCAACCAAGCCCTTATTACCCTGAAGCTTCTCTAGAAAAATTTATACCGCCTAAATCTGTAGAGCACCTATTAAAAGCAAAAGAATTTTTTGATGTCGAAGATTTCATTCAGGGATTGATCTATAAAAAACTCGAAAAGCCTTTATCCAATAACCTTTATACCTTTTATTCCTCACGGACAGAGTTTCAAGTTCACCAATTTAAACCCCTTCTTAAATTTCTTAATACTTACAAACAAAGACTTCTACTGGCTGACGAGGTTGGATTGGGAAAGACTATAGAAGCGGGAATTATTATCACGGAAATTTCTGCACGATTAGTAACTCTATCCAGAGTTTTGGTTGTATGCCCTTCTATGCTAACTCAAAAATGGCAGAAAGAAATGCAAAAAAGGTTTAGTTTAGATTTTGCTATCCTTAAAAGAGACGATTTCATGAAATTTTTGCATCGATACACTGAATATGGAGAGGCGGAGAAAATGAAAGGTATTATTTCTCTCCAAACCTTAAGGTCAAAAAAAATGATAGAAGACCTGATAAAAACAGCTCCACACTTTGATATTGTAATTATTGATGAGGCACATCATATGAGAAATCCTGAAACCTTAAGTAGTGAACTTGGAGAAGTTTTGTCAGAATTATCAGATGCAATGTTGCTTCTTTCGGCTACGCCTTTACAATTAGGAACGCCAGATCTATTTAATCTTCTTCGTTTGCTCATTCCCGAAGAATTTTCAGATTTTGCTTTATTCCATAACCTTATTGAGCCCAATGAATACATTAATAATGCTCTGCGAAGATTATACGATCCAAAGGCTGCTCTGAAGTTACTTAAAAAAGTTGAAGAAACATCTCAAAAAGAGAGATTTATTAAAAATTCTTTTTATCGCGATGCAATAGATTTATTGAGCGGCAAAGATAAATTAACCAGAGAACAAGCAATTCGCTTACAGAAGCTTCTTATAGAATTAAATTGCCTTTCCTATGTATTTACCAGAACAAAAAAGAAGGATGTTCAAATTCAATTTCCTATTAGGGAAGCGAGGGTAATTCGAGTTCAGTTCACACCAGAAGAAATAAAATTCTATAATGCTGTCACTGATTTTGTCTCAGAAAGATTTACGGCAAAATATGGTTTTTCACATGGAATTTCATTCGCAGTAATAATGCCTCAAAGGCAAGTGGCAAGTTGTATTCAGGCCATGATAGAGAGTCTTAGTAATATAGTCAAAAAGAGAACTATTGAAGCACCAACTGAAGACAATGGAGATATAATAGACCCTTCTTCGGATATTGATGCATCATGGAAGCTAGATGACAGGGAAATTTTTTCTATTCAAAACCTTATAGAGACTGCAAAAAAAGTAGGTAATACTGATACAAAATTTGATAAGTTTTTAGAAGCACTGCGTAATCTTGAAAGAGAAGATCCCACATCAAAGATAATAGTTTTTGCGTTTTTTAAAAAGACCCTAGAGTACCTTAGAAAAAAGCTAGAAAATACTGAGTATCAAGGAAGAGTAGCACTAATTCACGGCGATATCCCTGCAAAAGACAGAGAGAAAATTATTAAAAGATTTCGTCAGACTGACGAGATAAAAATTTTACTTTCATCAGAGGTTGGAGGCGAAGGTTTAGACTTTGAATTTTGTAATGTAATCTTCAATTATGACTTGCCCTGGAATCCGATGAGAGTGGAACAACGAATAGGAAGGCTTGATCGTTATGGTCAACAACATGAGAAAATCCTAATTTACAATTTTTCAATGGTGGGCACTATAGATGATGAGATTTTAAACCGTTTGTATAGTAGAATAAATATTTTTGAACGATATATTGGAGATTTAGATGCTATTTTAGGAGATCAAATAACAGAGTTGACAAAGGAGATATTTAATACAAAGCTTACATATGAGCAGAAAATTCAAAAAATCGAAAAAGTAGGCGAAAATATAGAAAGGAGACGAAAGGAATTTGAAGAGTTTGAAAAGGAATGTCAAAAATTTATAGGTCAAGATGAATATTTTAATCAAGAGGTTACTAGGATTTTGGAAACAAAGCGATTCATAACTTCGGATGAGGTTTTATTCCTCATTAGATTTTTTCTTAAAAGAAATTTTCCAAAGAGTACCTTACTTCCTCCCAAAAGTGGGAGACCCAACGTATTTGTTCTAAAGTGTGATGATGACTTCCGGAAATTTATTAGGCAATATTCCTCCCAAATTGATAACATAAAAGAAATAGAAAGAAAATTATCTTTTGATGGAGGAGTTCTAGTTACTTTTAATGACCAAGAGGCTTGCAGAGACGAAACTTTGGAATTTATTACTATCCATCATCCAATAATAAAGGCAATAAAACGATACTACGATGAGAATAAACAAAAAATTTACACCACAGCACAATTTCGCTTAAGAGGGAATATTAAACATCATGGTAAATTTCTCTTTTTCATATATTTGTTAGAAAAGACAGCATTAAAGAAAGACCTTATTTTAATACCGATCCTTGTTAATTTGGAAGACGGGAAAGTTCACATAGTAGACGAACTTTGCGATTGGTTCTTGGGTGAAATTGTAAATGCAGAGCCTTTTGATGATGAAAATCTTGCAACCTATGAAAATGACTACTTTGAAACAGCATTTAAAGAAGCAGAAGAATATCTTGAGATGATACGGGAGGAAGAAGAAGAGAAATTAAGGAGAAGCAATGATACATTAGTAAATAACCAAATAGAGAGTGTTAAACAGGCAACTGTAATTAAAATAAAAAAGGCAGAGGAAATTATCAGAAAACTTTTAGAGCAAGGCAAGTCAGAAGAAGACCCTATAGTAAGGCTTCATAAAGGAAGAATCCGAAATTTTAGAATTTCTATGGAAGAGAAGATAAAGGAATTAGAGCAAAAAAGACCTGTTTCGGTAGGATTCAATCTTATAGCAGGAGGAATTGTAAAAATTAACTCATGATTTTAAGGAGGAGTAAACCTATATCTGAAAAAGAATATAAACTAACTGAGGAACTTGAAGTAAAAGAAGGGTATATTTGAGGTTTTCTAACTAACCGATTAATACGCTCAACACCAGAGGAACAAGTTAGGCAGATCATGTTAATGAGCTTTGTTCAAGAATATGAATACCCTAAAAAATGGATAAAAACCGAGTTTGAAATACAAAAAGGTAGTAAAAGAATTGGACCTGCTGACATTGTTGTATTCAGGGATGGTAAAAGCAAAAACCAAGAGAATATTTGGATTATTATAGAAACCAAACGAAGAGAGCGCTCAGATGGTATTGAACAATTAAAGACTTATCTTTCTCCTTGCAAAGGCGCAAAATTTGGCATCCAGTTCGATTAAAGAAGATGAGGATATAAAGGAAAAGGGAAACCAAGTGTTTTGACTGAGAGAATTTTTAAACTTTTTGAGGATACAAAATAAAGGTACAGCGATGTCTTTGACCAAAATGATAGAATAAACTTGAACCCATTTACTCTTGCCTTTGTTTTAAGCCAACATCAAGTATGCATTCTAATGGAAACAAAAA
>CAYOJI010000113.1:0-4521 GCA_964404225.1 uncultured Nitrospiraceae bacterium | reverse complement strand
CTACCATTAGAAAATTTACAGAATGCCAGTTTTTGGTTTTTTGAGGGAGTCCTATTTCAAATCAACTATGAATTTCCACTATCAATGTCTAAAGAAGAGTTTTATGTTTTATACAACCAGTTATCATCAAAATACGGTAAACCTGCTAAATATGTAAAACCCTATCTTGCTGATGGTTTAGCTTTATGGAAGTTTAAAGATATTGAGATGAAACTTTTGGCCCCCTGGGTATCTTCCAAGATGTATCTAATCTATACTCACATTCCCCTATCTAAAAAAGCTGATTTAAGCGATCAAAAAGTTTTTAAACAAGAAACATCAAAACCACAAAGAGGTTTTTAGGAGGTTAAGATATGAACAGGCAGATTTTAGGAGTACTTATTGGAGTAATTGGAATTTTACTCTGGTTCATGCCCTTAGTTTCCTGGAAACAGGAATTCATGGGAGTTTATCAGAATCTCTACCAAACAGGATACCACATAGGCGGGATTGCTTATCTTCAATTATTGTCAATGTTTGCCTACGCATTTTTCTCATGGTTTAAGTTGAATCCTCTGAGAATAATTTCATCAGCTCTTTCTCTTTTAATTTGTCTGATCTTTCTATTTCAAGTTCTATCAAATGCAGGATGGGGTTTAATCGGTTTAATCATTATCTCAATAGTGGGTATTGTATTAGCCCTGAGAGATAATAAGTCAATGAAAGATAATTTAAAGAATGAAAAATAAAATTGGAGGTCTGTATGTTAAGAAAAACAATTACTTTATGCTTATTAATAGTTGTATCTATTTTATTTACTATTCAACTCTCCCATGCCCAACAGGAAGTTTATAACTGTCAAAACTATTTAAAGGCAGGGGATTATCAGAGAGCAATTGAGGCAGGTAAAAAAGCAGTAAAATTTTACCCAAGAAATTTGGAAGCTTATTTTTGCCTTGGAGTAAGTTACAGATTAGTTGGTGAGTTTGACCTTGCTCTTTCGCACATGAAAGAAGCGGAAAGACTTGCCACATCAAAGTCTGATTTGTCATTTATTTATAATCAATTAGGTCTAATTTACAGAGCTAAAGGCGATTTAGACAATGCTTTACTTTATCACAGTAGAAGTTTATCAATATGTAAAGAAACTGGAAATAAGCAAGGTGAGGCTGCAGAATTAAGTAATATTGCATCAATTTATCGTTCAAAAGGTGAACTTGATAAGGCTCTTGATTATTACGAGCAATCTCTAAAACTAACGATTAATGAAAAAGATAAAATATCAACTTATAACAATATTGCTTTGATTTATTCCGAAAAAAATAATTTTAAAAAAGCTGAGGAATATTTTTTAAAAGGAATAGATATTGCCACAAAGACAGGTGCCTTTCATGATTTAGCGATACTGACAATTAACTTAGGCGATAATTTCAGGAGGTCGAGAGATTTTGTTAAAGCAGAGCAGTATCTGAAAGATGGATTAAATAAAATTTTAAGAGTTGGAGATAAATATTGGGAAGCCGGTGCATACAAATATCTTGGCTGGCTTTATTCGGACATAGGAAATATGAAACTTGCTAAAGATTATCTAACAAAAGCCTATCAACTATTCAATTCAATTGGTGCAAAAGCAGATGCTGACGATGCTCTTTTTTCACTTTTGATGCTTGATTCTCAAAAGAAAAAGACAATCTATGCTGGTATAGAGATAGGTTCAAAGGGTGTAAAAGCAATGGCAGCAGAAATAACTGAAACAGATAAAGAGGGATTTTATAACATTAAAGAAATTTTCAGGCAAACTATTAATACGAGTATTATATCAGGAGTAAGAGAGAGTGGAGCATTTCAACAAGAGGCTATAGAGGAAACCGCAGATGCTACAAGAAGATTACTAAATGAATTGCTAAAATTAGAAGGGATAAACAGAAATGAGATAGTAATTGTTGGAAGCAGTGCTCTTTACAATGTAAAAAATAGGGATGAACTTTCAAAAAAAGTCAAAGAAAAGACGGGAAAAGAGTTGTATTTTATTGACAAAGATGGTGAGATTTTATATGGCATTATTGGTTCTGTTCCCAATAAATATTTGTATGAATCAGTCCTGATAGATATAGGCAGTGGAAATACAAAATTGGGATACATAGAGAATAACCCGTTCAGAACAATCTCGGTAGAACTACCCTATGGAACTGTTTCGTTAACGGATGAGATTAAGAAAAGCAATCCTTCTGATAAAGCTTTTATAAGCCTAACTCAAAAGTTTGCCAGTTCTGAATTAGCAATGAAATTAAAAAATGAAGTATCAAAAAAACCTGCTTTTGTAAATCGTAAACAGGTTTACATGGTAGGTGGAATAGCCTGGGCAATGGCAACTATTCTCTATCCTGAAAATCAAAATTCTTTTGTAAAACTCTCTGGCACAGACATTGAGAAATTTTACAATATGCTCATAAACAAGAGGGATAAAATTTTTGAGATAGACCGTTCTAAGATAAAAAATGAAGATATCAGAAAAAAAGCAGAAGAACAGATTAAATCAGTAAAGGATGTATTTACCGTTGAAAATCTGATTTCAGGTGCAACAATCCTTAACACTATAGCAAACGAACTAAAATTGAAGAATAGAGAAATCTATTTTTCAAGAAATGGAAACTGGATGTGGGGATATATTAAAGAAGCAGGAATGGAAAAGTTAGAAAAGGAGTTATCAAAATTATTCTTAGTTTTCTTTTTTTATTTACAGACACTTCACTCTTATTTGGATATCCCTCTGATGACACTTATCTAAAAATTCAAGAAATGGTTAATGACCTTGGAGCTCCCCCAGATAGAGCAAAAAATAATGGAAAGGTTCAGCAATGTGTTGAAGGAGGAACTAAAAAAATAACAATTAAAAAATCTAAAGGTAGCACAACTTATGAAGGCATCTATAAAAAGTGTAAAGAATATGGTAGTATCCGTGATGGAGAAATTATAATAACTATTGGTAGTTAAAAGTTTTAACATAGCATAGAGAGGCTAAGTCACAAAGTTATTTTAACTTTGCCAGAATAGCCTTTACTTTTTCATCCTCTTTACTGTGAAAGACTTTTAAGTTTGCCTTTGTATTTAACCATCTATCAATATCCGAAGCATATCCCAGAGGCAGAAAAGTTCAGGATATAGAAAAACTATAAAAATCAAAAAGTTAGCCCACGTTGTATAAAAATTCGCAATTTTTAAAAGTGAAATCTAATATTTTCAATGATTTAGCAAAATTAATTGATAAACTCAGGAAAAGGAAGAATTGATTGAAAAGGTGTGCTATGGGACTTACTGAAATCCAGCAAGTACTTTAGAATTTCTTTTAAATTAAACTTGATAATGTGTATCAGTCAAATCAATATCAGTCACTATGCAGTACAGTAATTTTCCAATAATTAGCAATGAAATTTTGTTAATTGACATGGGTTATCATGAAGAAGTGTATTAAGGATGTTCAGAACTCTTTTTAAATGAATGTATTAAAAGGGAAATTTAATTATTGAACTTCCATTTTTATTGAATCAATTAGCTTTCTGAAAGCTATTATTTTGCAAATATTCTCTGCTATATGCTCAGGTGAAATAAAGATATCACGAAAATTCCTGAGCCATACTGTTTCTATAATTATAATTTTTGAAGTATTAATGGTTATTCTACAACCAATTCTTTCAGAATTTTCAAATTTCTTAATACGTTTTTCCACCACTCCAGGATCTTTAAATATATCCCCATTAGGCAAAGGCGGATCAGTTAGAAATTCTATTTTATAATTTTTTACAACTCCCTTTTCAGTAGATTCATGTTCATATTTAGAGGCTAATTTAGCAATAGGATCTTTTTCCAACTCTGCTAAGGTCTCAGCAGTTACAATTAAATCCTGTATATATTCATCTCTATAATCCCAGGGGAGAGAGTCTATTGTTTCACGACATTCATTAATATAATTCTTTATTTTTTCTTTGAATTCTTTCTTGGCAAGTACCTGTCCAATAATTCCATCTACAATACTCAGGCTTATCTCAGGAGCAATTTCTTTTGACTCTTCAAAAGAGATAACATATAATGGATAATTAAGTTTCCTTGCTATCTTGAGCTTTAAATCCAGTTTGAATTTTCTGTAAGGATCTTTTGTTTTATCAATTTGAATATATTCACCATTCCTACTATATCCTTTTCCTAATCCGTCAAACTCTATCGACAAGATTGGGATACCACTTTTTGTGCATAAAGTATAATCTATATTTGTCTTGTAAAAAAACTTCTTTTCCTTATCATTTAAAGCAGTTTCATTTTTTTCAAGCTCTACAATGCTGGATAAAGGAAGGGATGGCCATAAATCAAATTCTTTTGACCATCTATGTTGTAGAGAACGAAATAATTTATATTCACTTTTACTTCCAAAAATGGATTCTCTAACTTTCATTTTTTCAATCCCTATAATATATAATTTTATTTTACTAATTTTCCCCATTCTTCAAAAACATTAAAAACCATTTTTTTATTCTAAGTTAAAATAAT
>CAYOJI010000112.1:2218-4727 GCA_964404225.1 uncultured Nitrospiraceae bacterium | reverse complement strand
TTATAAGGTGAGCCCCTTTTTTATTCATCACGGAATTGGTGATGCTTCCTTTTAAAAACTCCGTGAACTCTGTGGTTCCTTTAATACTTGATGAACTTTTGACAATCTTAACCGGCTCAAGGAGGTAGTTATGAGAACAAAACTTCTCATAGGTTTAGTGGTTGTAGTGTCAATGCTTTTAACCTCTTCTTTAGCTCTTGCTGCATGGAAGGGCTATAGAGGAAGCGGCGGATGGGGTATGGGGTCTCAGTACCAGAGAATGTACGACCCTAAAACAGTTGAAACCATAACAGGCACTGTTGAAGCAGTGGATCAAGTTACGCCGATGAAGGGGATGTCTTATGGTGTTCATCTTAAGTTAAAAACTGAAAAAGAAACTATTTCTATCCATCTTGGCCCTGGCTGGTATATTGAAAGGCTGGATACGAAAACTGAAAAAGGCGATAAGGTACAGATTAAAGGTTCAAAGGTTATCATGATGGGGAAACCCGCTATTATCGCCGCTGAAGTAAAGAAAGGTGATTTAATCCTGAAACTCAGAGATGAAAACGGAATTCCTGTGTGGGCGGGATGGAGAAAATAAAAACAATAGTATTGTAGCTGCAGCCCCGAAGGCTTTCGGGGTTAGTCAGCGTTAACAAACAGAAAAAGCCCTGCTTAGAGCCGGGGCAGGGCTGATTATTAAAGAGGGGTAATACTATGAAAATGCAGGATATAAGAAATATTGCAAAAAAGAGAGGTCTTAAATTCAGTAGCAGAATAAACAAAACAGAACTTATAAGGTCAATTCAGAGAGCAGAAGGAAATGCTGATTGCTTTGGGACTGAAAATGTGAAGATATGCGGCCAGATAAACTGCCTCTGGCGTAAAGATTGTATTACAATCCAAAAGGTGTGAGCGAGGAAATTATAGAATGAAACTGACGCTTGAAAAACGACTAATCCTAAGTTTTGCACTTACGTTTCTAATCTTGTTCGCTGAGGTTATCGGCGGGATAGTCAGCAAGAGCCTTGCGCTGCATCATTCCGAGCGAAGCGAAGAATCTCTCTTTTAGTGATGAGATTGCCACGTCGCTCCGCTCCTCGCAATGACATTTTTAAAGATTTGCATAATTTGAGTTTAATTCTCTTAATGGCTTTGCTTTTTTGTCCGCTATCAGGATACTGCAGTGGAATTCAGACATATTATACAGAAGGATTATTTAAGCATCGGAGGTATTTACAGGCTTAGAGGTGAGGTTCAGGATGAATTCAATGTAAAGAGGTATAGTACAGGAACGAAGGACGATTTTATTTTATCAAGATTGAGGCTTGAGATAGATTTAAAATTAATTAAAAAATTCAGGATGCAGAAATCCTAGGCTCTTCTTTTTCTGATAAAGATTTCAGAGGAGGCAACAATCTTTTCCATGACCCATTCGATATCAATCAGTTATACATCGAATACTGGCCTGTTGAAAAGTTGGGCATCCAAGCAGGAAGGCAATCAATCTCATTCGGAGACAGAAGGATTTTCGGACCAGGTGACTGGGGTAATACAGGACGCTATACTTGGGATGCCGTCCGTATCATGTATAAAAGCAATATCATAGACAGCAACTTGATCACCGGTCGTTACATAATACACGACCCGGATATCTGGCCGAATGAACAGATCAACGGTGTAACAGCCTTTGCTACGTACAATACCATTAAGAATCTTCCTTTTCAGTTAGATTTATTCTATGTTCATAGGTATGATGATCGTGGGATTACAAAAGGCGAAAAAGGAATAGGGAATTTATATTCTCAAACTGTCGGATTCAGGATAGATGGTAGATATGATCAATGGGATTATAATTCTACTTTGGCATTACAGTTTGGACAATGGGGAGAGGATAATATAAAAGCTTATGTTTTGTTTTAACTCTTGGCTATACCTTTGATACTTTGTGGAAGCCACATATAATTGCACAGTTTGTGAATGGCTCTGGAGATAGTAACCCTCGTGATGGAAAACACGGAACATTCGATGGAGTATTCGGTGGCGCAGATACAGTTCTTTATGGATGGATGAACTTATTCTTTTTTCAGAATCTCAGGGAACACCGCTTAGACTTAGTCATTACACCGAGTGAGTCAATCACTCTACGGGGAGAGTATCATTATTTCATACTTGATGAGCCAAAAGATGCGTGGTATTCCCCGGGCAATGCACAACGCAGGGATAAAACAGGTTCTTCGGGACGAGAACTCGGGCACGAAGTTGACTTGACAATGAGAAAAAAGGTCTCTAACTACCTTGAAATATTGGGTGGTTACTCCTTTTTCATACCAGGAGAGTTTGTGAAAAATACAGGGCCAAGCCCAACAGCGCGATGGTGGTTTTTACAAACGACGTTTTTCTTTTAACTGCACAATACGAATTGTTGAAAAGTAGATTATTATTTGAGCTTTTTACTTACCATCTAAAAAAAGGAGTGTTTAGTGATAATTTTAAAGATAAACACACCCCTTTATCCCTGCTTAAT
>CAYOJI010000112.1:0-2182 GCA_964404225.1 uncultured Nitrospiraceae bacterium | reverse complement strand
AAAAACAATATTTTGTTGTGAGCTTAAAAAAGATTATTGGTTTATAGATCATTTACAGGAGGTTTAAGATGAAGAGACTTATTTTTTGGGCGCTGATGGTTGTCTTTTGCCTGGGTGCTATCTCACTGTTGGCAGAAAATCAGAAAGAGCCCGAGAAAAAACCTGCTCCTACAGGTGTTTGTCCACCTTTCTATCTGAAAGACGAAGCTGGGAACATTATTGACCCTGTGCACAATATTAATGCAGATAAGCCTTATTCACCTAAGCAGACTTGCGGGGCAAAAGGCTGTCATGATTACAACAAGATAACCGAGGGGTTCCATTTCACACAGGGCAAGGGAGAAAAAGTTCCCGAGTTGTTTGCAAAAAGGTACAATTGGGTTAATTCTCCGGGAAACTATGGAGGAACTTGGTGTTCTCCGGCTCCTTTATACCGTCAACTTGCGCCAAAAAAGAATGACAATTCAAGAATGATTGATATGACCTCTTTTGAATTCATCACAGCAACTTGTGGATATTGCCATCCCGGAGGAGGTCCTCTTGAATATGACCGCGAAGGAAATAGATATGATGAATATATGAAGAAGCAGGGAATGAAATCAGGCGGAGATAATGGTCTGGACGGAGATTATTTTAAGGCAAGATGGATTGAGACTGGAGTGATTGAGGCTGACTGTCTCCTTTGCCACATGCCTGAATATAATTTCAAGGAAAGAAACAAACAGATTGATAGCCTCAACTTCAAATGGACACCAACTGCTGGAAGCGGTTTTGGAAAAGTTGAAGGTAGTATTAAAGAGATGAAATGAAAAAGGAGTTTCTGGCTCTAACGCCTGCTGAAAGGATTAGAGAGATGGAATTTCTTTTTAACGAGTTTGTTAAACTTAGAGCAAAAAGGGAGGGAATAACCGAATGTGAAGCCTATCTTAGATACGCTGAGAGAGCTAAAATATTTCATAAATAAGTTCATTGATGAGACAGAATATAAAGCTCCACCATCTTTTGAAACCAAGAAAAGTTAAAAGAGAAAAAGAAGATAAAGACTTGCTTTTGTAATAAATATTATGTAATAAATATTAGGGGGTAATAAGAATGGACAATAAGACTAAATTAAAACAACTTGTAATTAAGACTTACTCAGAAATTGCATCTAAGGGCTCATGTTGTGCAACTTCTGCAAGTTGCTGTTCTCCCAATAATGATTCACTTAATCTTCAAGAAGTTGGAAGAATGCTTGGATATTCAGATGAAGAATTAAAAATCGGTCTCGGAGAAGCTAATCTTGGACTCGGATGTGGTAATCCACTGGCTATTGCAGAACTCAAAGAAGGAGAAGTTGTTCTTGATCTTGGTAGCGGAGCAGGATTTGATGCTTTTCTTTCAGCAATGAAAGTCGGTAAAAATGGATATGTTATTGGTGTTGATATGACACCTGAAATGGTTCAGAGGGCAAGAGAAAATGCAATAAAACTCGGTTATACTAATGTTGATTTCAGGCTTGGAGAAATAGAAAAACTACCAGTTGAAGATTATTCAGTTGATGTTATTATTTCAAATTGTGTAATTAACCTCTCCCCAAATAAACAGGCTGTATTCAATGAAGCTTTCAGGGTGTTAAAGCCAGGAGGAAGACTTGCAATCTCAGATATCCTGAAGAAGGGCGAATTCTCAGATGCCATCAACCAAAATGAAGCTGCTTATAGCGGTTGAATTACTGGTGCAGTTCCAGTTGAGGAACTAAAAGGAATTCTTGAAGCGGCAGGCTTTACCGATATCACAATCAGGGACAAAGATAAGAGCGACGATGTAATCAAAAGCTGGAACTTCGGAGAAGGTATAGAGAATATGGTTTTTCCTGCATATATTAAAGCAAGGAAGCTTTAACGTCATTCTTATCTGAATGTCTTCTTGATACCCTCTTCTATTTTTTTTCATGCCTTTACCTGTTTCTTTTACGCCTTCAATTCCCAAAACTACTATGGATTCGCCAATCCTTTTTATAGAAAGTCCAAGCTTTTCAGCAATAGCTATTGTCATTTCTTTTAGAAGACTTTCTCTGATACTAAATTTTGGATCATTTAGATTACCTTTTAAGACAAAATGAACAAATATTTCATTATTATTGTTTTTCACTACTGTCCGCTTAAAATAGAGACTGTTGCGCGTCAGGTTCTCTAACTTT
>CAYOJI010000111.1:0-4929 GCA_964404225.1 uncultured Nitrospiraceae bacterium | reverse complement strand
AACACATTATAAGGTGAGCCCCTTTTTATTCATCACGGAATTGGTGATGCTTCCTTTCACAATGGAATATCTTTATGCACCGGGATATTATTGGAAAGTAACCCTTCATTTACCATAAATTGCGTCTCATAATACCCGCCTTTAATATCAAAGATGCTTTTACAATAAAAGCTCCTGTGGCATAATAATACATGCCTTTGAAGAATCATAGAAAACTTATCTCGATTGTTATTCCTGCATTTAACGAAGAAACAATTATCGAGGTCTTCTATAGGAATTTATTAAATGCTATAGAGAAAACTTTGAGCATATACAAATGGGAATTTATATTTGTAGATGATGGTTCAACAGACAATACACGCTATGTCTTGCGAAATCTTCGGAATAAAGATAAAAGGATAAAATGGATTTCTTTTTCAAGGAATTTTGGACATCAATCGGCACTAACAGCAGGGTTAAAGTATGCTTCTGGAGATGCGGTTATAACAATGGATTGTGATCTCCAGCACCCAGCCTCTCTGATACCTGAAATGATTGATAGATGGGAGAATGGCTTCGATCTTGTAATTACTATAAGAGAAGATGACCGAAGTTCTGGTTTTCTGAAAAGATTTACATCTAACCTTTTCTATCGCGTCATTAACACTATGAGCAATACACAAATTGAGCATGCCTCTGCAGATTTCAGACTTATGTCTCGTAAGGCGGTTAGCGCATTTTTACAATTTGGCGAATTTCATAGGTTTATTAGAGGGATGGTCGCATGGATGGGCTTCAGGACATGCACATTACCTTATAAATCTGAGATTCGTAAGGCTGGGAAATCAAAATATACCTTTAAAAAGATGGTTAATCTTGCACTCGATGGCTTGACTTCATTCTCAATAGTTCCTCTAAGGATTAGTACTATACTTGGTATCCTTATATTTTTTGGTGCACTTGTTTATGCAATTTATGCGATAGTTATCTGGTTCATAAAACCAGAAACATTACAAATAGGATGGACATCTTTAATGGTCACTATCAACCTTCTTTGTGGTGCGATCTTGTTATTTATTGGACTTATTGGTGAGTATGTCGGAAGGATTTACGAACAGGTTAAGATGAGACCAATCTATCTTATTGACGAGGCTGAGGGCTTTGATGAAGAAAATAGAGCGTAGTATCAACACACCAAAATCTTCCTCAAAGGCAGAGCTTTTTTACGATGAATTTGCAGATGAATTTGATAGAAAGATGGATGAATATGACCTCCAAAGAAGACTTGATATAGTATTTAACGAACTGTTACCCAAAAGCATTGCAGGGAAAAAACTACTTGATGCTGGCTGTGGAACAGGACATTTCTCTAAGGTTGCTATGGAAAAAGGTGCTGTCGTTACATCTATGGATATCGGAGAAAGGCTTCTTGAAAAAGTGGCTGAGAAATGTAATTCTGAGCGGGTCTTAGGTTCGGTTTTAGATATGCCGTTCGACGATAATTATTTTGATCTTGTTATATCATCCGAGGTCATAGAACATACCAAGGCTCCCTATAAGGCTCTCAGAGAGTTCTACAGGGTATTAAAACCTAATGGTATCCTTGCCCTTACTGTCCCAAACCATTTCTGGAAATGGTCATGTGTTATTGCAAATGCATTAAAGATACGTCCCTATCAAGGTATAGAAAATTGGGTCGGATATAAGAGGCTGAGGAAAGAACTCGAAGCAAGTGGTTTTAAAATAATTAGATACAGAGGATTTCATCTCTTCCCTTTTCAGATAAAGTTCTTACATCCTGTGCTTCAACTAATGGATAAATTTGGAGAAAGATTTGGATGTTTCTATATTAATATCGGTGCAAGTTGTCAGAAGTAAAATATGTTCAGTTCCTGCTCCAATTTATCTTCTGGTCTTTTGAGCGGTCAATGAGAAATTCTGGTGAAACTGTAATCCAGCCTTCAGGAGATTTATAAGCGAAACGGAAGATGCGCACCCTTTCTCTATGCGTTAATTTTATGCCAAAGTTCTTATTTATAGGAAATGCCATATAGTAAAAATCTGGCTGTGAAGGTGATGCCTCAAACAGTAGATATTGTCCATCATACGGACCGAGCTGAAGCTCCATTGTATTGTCTTCAATCTTTATCATTACACTTAAAGGCTTATCCCTTATAGTCTTTAAGAATTCTTCATGGTCTTTTTTTGCCTTTTTAGATATCTCTATAACTTTTTTGTTATTGGAATCATATGCAAAAATGCGTAATTTGTCTAATTCTTCTTTATCTGTATCAAAGCCATAAAACTCATCAACCACAAGTAGAATCTTTCTTTGAATCTCTTTATTTGCCTCTTCCTCTTTCATCTTTTCAAGCCCGTCATAAAACCAGTGAGGCTGGCTTATCTTGAAGATCGCATTAAGGTCTGCAAGGTGTTTCATAAAGAAATTTCCTTCTACCCGAGCCTGAGCCCTTTTTATATGCCACTGCCCTTTTTTCTCCAAATAAGTGTGGAAAAACCCAGCTAAAACAACCAAAAGCGCCATGCCCGTAAAGATTTTGAAAACTCTACTGCCTTTATCAAATATCCTATCGATGCTAAGGATGAATAAAAAAGTAATAAATGTGGAGATGACAAAGATGTATCTTAGCGATTCATCATCATTCACTATAGAACTCACAGGCAAGACAATAACAAAGAAAATAAGGAATATAAGAAGATATCTTAATATTTCTCGTGCCTTTGTCTTTCGGTCTTTTAAAAAGCGAACACTCAGAATAATGGTAATCAAGATGACTAAAAAGACCCACCAAGAACCTGCATAGAGTCCAAAGATCTTCCGAGAATCAGATATCGCAGAACTCAGGGTCCATGGCCATATTGAGGAATAACCTTTGACTGGATTATCTCCGAGCATCGTCATTCTATATAGGAAGTAAACGAAAGATAACATTAAAAAAGGGATTATCCTAATAAAACGGCCTCTAAGGGTTTTCTCAGGGATGAGTAAAAGGAAAAAAGGCAAAGGAACATATACTTCCTTAGAGAGGATTGCAGGGATATAAAATAGATATGAAAGTAATATAAAAGAATATTTATTGTCCCGAATGCCTCTGATAAACAAATAAACACTTAAAAGCGAGAATCCCATCCCCTCAAGATAATGTCTTGTAGAAAGCCATGTACAAACAGTGAAGGTTGCAGGGCTTAGAAGAAAAATAAGAACACCTAAAATAACAAATAACCTTTTTTTAGCGAACAGGTCTAAAACAATAAAAAAGGATATAGCTACAAAAGAAAGAGAAATCAAATGATGTATATAATATCCCAAAGGCTTAAATCGAAACACTATAAAATCAGGCTCAAGACTAAGGAGTATCCATGGTGTAAGATTAAATGGCGAAAAGCCTTGCCAGATAGATGGATTAATAAAATATTCGAATGGTGAGTTTTTCGATGCAAATACAACTATCTCGGGGTCATCCCCAAACCACCAGCCATTGAATAAGAAACCATAAAGAATGAAGATTAAGAAGATTAATAACAGATGCCAAAATTTTAAGATTTTTTGCATTTAACCCAATTTATAAAGATATTGGGTCTCGAAAATTCTTTCGCAACATCTGCATTTTCGGGTTAAAAGAAAAATATAATAAGGCAGGGCTTACGCCCTGCCTTATTAGTTAGTAGAGACAATATATCTTAGCGATTCATCATCATTAGGTCATTCGGTTATTTTTATATTATAGTTAAATGGTGATGCGCCAATGTGTCCTGAGCCAGTTGTAAATACAATGCCATTATAACCAGGGACATATTTTCCCGGAGGTGGTACAGGTTCGCCTCCAAACAAACTTGCGGGTAATCCTAACACTTCGCAAGGTTCTCCTGGCGCACCTTCGAACAGGTCAAAACATTTTGCAGTTGAGTTTGTAGCAGAAACCTCAAACCTTATCCAACCCTCATTAAATGGTGGTGAAAGGAAGAAGATGCTTGCCTCATCAGCATAAGTCGGTGCTGTTGGAAGTCCTGGTGATATGAATTTTCCGATTTCTACTGTTGTTGTATTCTCTGAATTATCATATATCTCAACCGCTTGAATAGTCTCTTTCTCACCTATGAAATGCTTAAATGGAAATACAAATGCAAAAGCAGTATGTAGGTCATAGGCACCTGGTGAAGGTGCATAGAAATAATGTGAATCAACATATTGTTTTGCGAATATTATAAATGCAAAGAAGTCTGAAGAGGTGCTTGTCATCGCAGCAAAGATATTTGCCTGTGTAAGAGCATTTGCTGTCTGTGAAAGAGAACCATCTCTATATATAGTCAGATTCCCTATAAATGTCGTATCGGCTAAGGTCGGTCCAAATGTTGCAGCTGCACCAAATTTGTTTATTACTGGATTTGTGCCAATCTTATCCACATAGAAGCACCAGTTCATGTCATTTGCTCCATCTGCTACCGCGTCAAAAGCGTCAGTCGTCTGAGGTTCTGCATATGCATAGCATTTCTCATTACCATCATTTTGATTACAATCACTTGATGCAAGCTCATCTGTGTATGTGTTTTCATGTCGTTTTTTCACTATGATATGAAATCTTATAAGATTTTTCAAGAAGATAATATAAAAGGAGACTGGAAATCAATGATAAAGGATAAAGGAAAAAAGGAGGCGGGGCTAAAGCCCCGCCTCCTTAAGAATAAAAATAAATTATCTACCTTGAGTCACCAACTTGCCCAAACAAGCCTGTTACGATATTTTGGTTGTTATAGGTAAACGGTGAAACCCCTATATTTTCAGCCCCTGTTGTAAAGACAAGCCCTAAATACGGAGGAACATATTTCCTTGATGAAGGAGGATCCTCATACCCGGTATCATCAACATCATATCCAAAAACTTCGCAAGATGCTCCTGGCGCACCTCCGAACAGGTCAGAACATCCTGCA
>CAYOJI010000110.1:0-5057 GCA_964404225.1 uncultured Nitrospiraceae bacterium | reverse complement strand
ATTAAACACATTATAAGGTGAGCCCCTTTTTTTATTCATCACGGAATTGGTAATGCTTCCTTGAATGAGCTTTACATTGACAGAAAAATTATTAAACTGTTAAAATTACAAACAATTTTTTAAAAATAGGGAGGAGGGGTATATGGATGCCCTATGTAAGGGTTAAAGAAAGTGAATCTTTCGAGAATGCACTGAAAAAGTTTAAAAAACAGTGCGAAAAAGAAGGAATCCTTTCGGAAATAAAAAAGAGAGAGCATTACGAGAAGCCAAGTGTTAAAAGAAAAAAAAAGGCAATCGCTGCTCGTAAAAAAGCGCTTAGAAAAATTAAATTTGCGGTTAAGTAATGCCCCTTCTTCAAAAAATTGACGAGGATCTCAAGTCAGCATTAAAGGCCTCTGACCACATTAGGGTTTCCACTCTGAGAATGCTTAAAGCAGCACTAAAAAATAAGCAGATTGAGAAAAGAGGAGAATTGTCTGATGATGATATCACAGATGTTCTTATAAGTCTTTCGAAGCAGAGACGGGAATCCGTTGACATGTTTTTAAAAGGTGGGAGGCAAGAACTTGCAGAAAAAGAAAGAGAGGAGCTTTCAATTTTACAATCCTATCTTCCTAAACAGCTATCAAATGATGAAGTTGATTCTGTAATTCTTGAAATAATAAAAAATTCTGACGCTAAAAATATAAAAGATATGGGAAAGGTAATGAAAATAGTTATGTCACGCATAAAAGGCATGGCTGATGGTAAATATGTTAGTAAACGTGTTAGAGAGCTTCTCGAGAAAACATGAAGCTTAATTATCTTTATAAAAGGGCAATAGAAATAGGCATACAAAATGATCCACGCGGTAAAGAGGCTGTTCTGCGAGAACTCGAAAGGAGAAAAAAAGAATTTGAAGAACTTAAACCCGAGGAAAAAGAATTCTTCGATATCGAATCTTTAGAAAATCCCTATTCAGATTCAAGGATCCTTTATGGCACGGGTGAGGAAGAGATAGGAAGTATCCTTGTAGGGATAGATATAGATGTAGGTGAAGTAATTTTAGCAGATACTCTCAGATCAAAAGGCAGAAATATTGATCTTTTGCTTTCACATCATCCTTCGGGTAGGGCTTATGCAAATCTTTACTCGGTTATGCGTATGCAGTCAGATATTTTTAATCTCTTTGGAGTCCCAATAAATATTGCAGAAAATTTGATGGATGGAAGAATAAAAGAGGTGGAAAGAAAGTTAATGCCAGTCAATCATACAAGGGCAGTAGATGCAGCGCGTCTTCTTGGTATTCCTCTTATGTGTCTGCATACCCCAGCTGATAATATGGTTACAAGGTATCTTCAAAATTTATTTGAAGAAAAAAAACCATACTTTCTATCTGATGTTCTTAATATTCTCAAAAATATCCCCGAATATAAATCGTCTGCTCTCAATGGTGTTGGGCCAAAGATTATCCTAGGTTCGGAAAACAGAAAGGCAGGAAAAATTTTTGTCGATATGACGGGAGGAACAGAAGGAGCAAAGGATATTTTTGAAAGTCTTACCAACAGCGGCGTAAATACTATTGTAGCCATGCATTTGAGTGAAGAACATAGAAAGGAAGCAGAAAAAAACCACCTCAATGTTATAATCGCTGGACATATCTCAAGCGATAACCTCGGGTTAAATCTTCTATTAGATGAAATCTTTAAAGGTGAATCGATAGAATTTCTTGAATGTTCAGGGTTTATAAGAATCAGTCGTAATTAAAGAAAATATAATGAATGAAATCTGAAGGATTACTCGAGGAAATAAAGTTAAGGGTTGATATTGTTGAACTTATATCTGATTACGTATCTTTAAAAAAAGCTGGCCAAAATTATAAAGGACTTTGTCCTTTTCACGCTGAAAAAACTCCTTCATTTGTAGTAAGCCCGTCGAAGCAGATCTTTCACTGTTTTGGATGTGGAGCTGGTGGAGACATAGTGACTTTTCTAATGAAACACGAAAACCTATCTTTTGCTGAAGTTATAAGATATCTCGCAAAAAAAGTGGGCATAGATTTAAGAGGAATCAAGTTGGATAAAAGTAATATTTATGAAATGCGTGAAAAATTAATACATATAAATGAAGAAGCATTAAAAATATTTAGAAAAAATTTAGACAATTCAGAAATAGCCAAAAAATATCTTGAGAGACGAGGATTAAATAGAGAATCTATCTTGAACTTTCATATAGGGTATGCAAATGACGAAGGTAATAGTCTCTTAAAGAATATGAAAAGATTGGGATTCAATGAATCTTTATTAAAAGAAGCTGGCATTGTTACAGCCTTTGGAAATGGATACAGGGATCTATTTAGAAAACGGATTATTTTCCCTATATACAATTTACAAAGCGATTTAATTGCTTTTGGTGGCAGGGTTATAGACGATTCACTCCCAAAATATATAAATTCACCTGAAACAAAAATATTTAGGAAAGGTGAATCCCTTTTTGCCATTAACATTGCAAAAGAAAATATAAAAAATAAAGGTTATGCAATAATTGTTGAAGGATACCTTGATACAATAATATGCCATCAGTATGGATTCAAAAACACGATTGCACCTCTCGGAACAGCCCTTACAACCATGCACCTGCAAAAACTAAAATTGCTTACTAAAAATGTAGTTCTAATATTCGATGCAGACGAGGCAGGTGTAAGCGCAGCAAGAAAAGCCCTTACAACTATTTCGGAGTCTGATTTTAAAGCGAAGGTTTTATTATTGCCTGAAACCGAAGACCCTGATAGCTTCCTTAGAAAAAATGGAAGTAAAGCATTTGAAAAACTGCTTGCTAATGCGATGTCAATGGTAGAATTTCTACTAAAGACATCAAAGGAAGATAAAAGCGATAAAGTAAGAGAAACACTTAATATTATCGCCCTTATTAAGGACCTTATTATTGCAGAAGAAATGTTAAATGAACTTTCTGATAGGATGAGAATTAACGAATCCATTTTAAGAGAAGAACTCGAAAAAATTAGAAAAAAATTAAAAAGGAGTAAAACAAATATAGATACAAAAATTATTCGAGAATCATTTAATAAAGAAGAACGCCTCCTCTTAAGCGTAATTCTTTCTTTCCCAGAAAAAGCAAATTATGTTTTTTCTCGACTTAATATTGAAGATGTAAGTGATATTACAATCAGGTTAATCTTAGAGAAGATTAAATCACTCAAGGACAATTTTAATATAAAAACATTGCTTGATGATGCGGAAGAAAAAGAAAAGAAACTTATAACGGAGCTCTTATTGGAACCTGGTTTTGATCCAGAACATGTCAATGAAAATATAGAGGATTGTCTTTATTTTTTACGAAAAAAAAGATTTGAGGAAATGAGAAAAATTGCTGAAAAAAATAGTGACATAGTTATACTCGATTCATTATTAAAAGAAAAACGCAATCTTATTAAAAGGAGTAAATATGAATCAAAATTTTGACTATTTTGATCTCCAAAATTATTCTGATTATACCTCTGAAGAGAAAAGAGAGCTTGATTTTGAAAGCAATCTTGAAGAGGTCGAATTAAATGTTGAAGAAAAAACATCTTTTATTGAAAATGAAAAAGATCCAATACGAATATATTTGAGAGAAATGAGTAGTGTTCCTTTACTTGATAGAGAAGGTGAAATCGAGATTTCTAAAAAAATGGAAAAGGGAAAAGAAAAAGTATACAGGGTAATTTTTTCTATGCCCTTCGTCCTTAGAAAAATTATTAATATGGGGAAAATGTGTGAAAATGAAGAAATACCTTTTACAGAAATACTACAATTAAGCGAAGAAGAAAATGATGATGAAGAAGAATTATTTTATTATGTTAAAAGATTTACAGAAATTACGAAAGAATTGGAGTTTTTAAATAAAAAAAGAATTTCGTATTTGAAGAAACTTATGGATATTAAATCTCAAATAAAGATGGAAGGTAATTCAAAAAATTACATAAAAAATTTGAAGAATTATCAAAAGTATCTCAAAATTCTTGATGAAAACAGAAATCATATAATAGAAAAAATTAAAAAATTAAGATTAAAAGAGGAAGTTATAATAACATTTTCAGAGGAACTTAAGCGAGCTGTTTTTGAATTGGATTCCTTACAAAGGAGGTTAATCTATTTAGAAAAAAAATATAAAAATTTAAACCCTGAGAAAGAAAAAGATATTCAAATAATCAAGAAGATAATACGGGATAAAGAATACAATTTGGGCATGAAAATTTCAGATGCTAAAAAATCAGTAAAGATCCTCCTTGATGGCGAAAAAGAAGTATCTGACGCAAGAAAGATTATGATAGAAGCAAATCTGAGACTTGTAGTAAGCATAGCCAAAAGATACATTGGCAGAGGACTCTCATTTTCGGATCTTATTCAAGAAGGCAATAGCGGTCTTATGCGGGCAGTGGATAAATTTGAATATAAACGAGGATACAAATTCAGTACTTATGCGACATGGTGGATAAGGCAAGCAATCAGTAGGGCATTAGCAGATCAGTCAAGAACTATAAGAATACCTGTACACATGGTAGAAATTATCAATAAAATAACAAGGGTGTCAAGAGAATTTGTTCAAGAAGTTGGTAGAGAACCTACACCAAAGGAAATTGCTGATAAGCTAAAAATGCCTGTTGAAAAAGTTATAGGAATTTTAAAGATATCTAAAGAGCCTATTTCACTTGAAACTCCAATAGGTGAGGAAGACAGTCATTTAATGGACTTTATTGAGGATAAGGCTATATTATCTCCACTTGACTCTGCTGTTCGGGACGATATGAAAGAAAAGATAGACAAAATATTATGCTCACTTCCCCCTAAAGAAGAAAAGATCATCAGGAAAAGATTCGGTATAGGGGTCGACTTTCCACATACACTCGAAGAGGTTGGACAAGAATTTGATGTAACACGTGAAAGAATAAGGCAAATAGAAGTAAAGGCGATTAGGAAGCTACGGCATCCTTCGAGAAGCAAGTTGCTTAGAGAATTTATTGGGAAGCATTACCAATTCCGTGATGAATAAAAAAGGGGCTCACCTTATAATGTGTT
>CAYOJI010000109.1:0-5098 GCA_964404225.1 uncultured Nitrospiraceae bacterium | reverse complement strand
AACACATTATAAGGTGAGCCCCTTTTTTATTCATCACGGAATTGGTGATGCTTCCCCAAAATAAGTAAGCATCCAAATTTTAGATGCTTCCGTCGGATTCAGTGCTCTGTCTTTTTCAAAATCCGTATTATGGATTCCACCAACTCCAAAATGTTCAAGATAAGATGTTGCAGAGGTTATAACTGGTTTGTCGAGGTAAGCTATTACTTTATAATCCCAATTTAAGTCATCTTGATGATTTCCAACTTTATCAAGTATTCTGAATATTTTTTCCACCATATTCTTATCAAAAAACATTGAAACCCCTGGGGCGGTCCTTTTAATAATGACGAAATTGTTTTGAAAAAAAATAACATTTGGCTGCATATGGTGTATAGTGTTATAAATGCATACGGGCAACTTTTTTTCACCTAGTTCATATAAAAAAATAAGAACTTTTATAAAATTTGGGTCATGAATTACATCATTGTCTGTTAAATAAATAAAATCAAAATCTGACTGAATAAATTTCCTCAATTGATAAAGCCTTAAATTATTAATTCCCATCTCATGTGGCAATTGTATTACTTCATCTGCGTATTCGAGAAGAAATTGATTATCGAATTCAGTAGAATGATCGTTATAAACCTGCAAAAAACACCTTGAAGTCTTATAGCGTTGCAATTGGTATAAACACAACTGAGTTATTTTCTTTCTGTTAAAAACAGGCACTGAAATTAGGATACTTTGATTACATGCATATTGATTTATTTTCTCAATAGTTATTTCAGGATTATCCATCCTCTTGATTTTCTCAAATAACAATCTATACTTAACCTCATCCCTCAATTCTTCAGCACTATGACCCCTTTCAAGAACCAATATATCGAACAATAAATCTTTACCTGCTAACGGATGATTTGCATCGAGTATTACCACTTCATCGCGTATATCCACTATCCTTGCGGATGTTATATGTCCATTATGATGCTGTATTTGTAACAGTTGGCCAATATTTAAATTTGTGGGAAGATATTTCTTTGACATCTTTATTAGCAACTTAGGGTCATAAGGACCAAATGCATCATGAGCATTTATTCTAATTGATTTAAATTCATTAGGAGACATAGTCTTTACTATATTTTCAATGCTAAGATTGAACTGCCCTTCGCCGGGTTTAAAGATTATTGGACCATTTACAAATGAAAAGTCATAAATTAACTTATTGGGTAACCTCACAACATAATGAACTCTTACAAAGTCGTTAGTTTCAATCGGCACAGTGATATGAGTCATGTAGTCTTCTTTCGAAGATTCAATAGCATCATGAACAGATTTTCCTTTAACATCCTTATTCTTCTATTATTACCTGAATTAAATTCTTATCTTTACACACTTCTCTCAACTCATCAGCCACTCTTCTAAAGACCGAATCCCAATCTCTTAATGCAGGTTGTCTGAATAATCTCATCGTTGGATACCATGGGCTGTCCTCCCGATTTAGCATCCAACGCCAATCAGGTGTAAAGGGAAGTAATGTCCATACAGGTTTACCTAATGCCCCTGCAAGATGAGCTACCGCTGTATCTACTGAAATCACTAAATCCAAATTCTCTATTATTGCTGCTGTGTCTGAAAAGTCCTTTACATCATCCATTAAATCAATAAGCTTCATACCTTTTGGTGGATTTTTTGCCTGCTCAGAACCCCGCCCTTTTTGTAGACTGTAAAAAACGATCCCGTCAAGCCCTCCAAAAGGAGCAAATTGTTCAAGGTTAATTGACCGAAATATATCTTTCTTATGAGATTGGTTTCCAGCCCATGCAAGCCCAACTTTAAGAACAGGCTTATCACTATGAAGTTTTTCACCCCATTTCTTTATTAACTCACTATCTACGGAAAGATATGGAACTTTTGATGGTATGGTCTCAAGATTCGTTTCAAAAGCAAGGGGAAGACCTAATAGCGGACAGTGGACATCAAATTTTGGAAGAGGGGCACCCTCAGTTATAATCTCCGAGATTCCTTCTACACTTTTTACAAGTTGCAAAAGGACCTTCTGTGACGCAACAATTACACGACCGCCACGCTCTGCAACAAGAGGGATATACCGAATAAATTGAATGGTGTCACCAAAACCTTGTTCTCCATGAATATAAATTACCTTCCCTTCAAGGTATGAACCATCCCAGAGAGGCTGCGAAAATTGAGGTATTTGGAATTCTTCTAATCCCCATCTCCACATGTATTCAAACCACCCTCTTTTGAAATCACCCAAAAGTAATCTGGCAAAGGATAAATTAAAATGTGCAAGAGGATTTTCAGGTTTTATCTCTATCGCCTTTTGCAGATATTGAATTGCCTCGCGAGGACTTCCAATATCAATAAGACATGTTCCAATATTAAGCCAGTTTTCTGCGAGGGTTGGTTTCAGTCTTAGTGCCTTTTTAAAATGTTCGAGTGCATCCTCTACCAATCCTTTTCGGTAAAGTGCACTCCCCATGTTTCCCCATGCTTCTGACATGAGAGGGTTAATCTCTAATGCCTTCTTAAAACAGGCCATGGCCTCATCTAACTCATCTTTTCTCATCAAAGCTAACCCAAGATTGCAGAGGCCTTCTGTGTAAGAGGGATTTATAGAGATTGATCTTTTGAAATAAGAGATAGCTGAATCGTAATCCTTTCTTTTAAGATAAATCAATCCAAGAAGGTTTAATATGTGATGATTTTTATCTTGACGCTTAAGTATTTTCCTACATAAATGTTCTGACTTTTCGAGATTTCCTGAGTTATAGTATTCCATAGCAGATTTTGCAGCAAGCTGAACATTCATAATAAATCAAAAAACTCCTGTAAGCAAATTTTTAGCAGCACGGAATTCAAGCAAAGGTCTGTCATCGGTATTTAAAGGAATTTGTGAACTATTTAATAAAAACTCCCTAATTTGTAATGGATTTTTAGATAATATGAATACTAATGGGAAATTACTTGTATTAAGGCTATAAACACGTTCCATTATTTCTTCCGAAGTAAATTTGAAGGGCTCATTAGAACCAACAAGTAGCAAATCAAGTGAATGTTTTATAGCCCATACGTAAACATAATCAAATACAGACCCGAAGGTCTTTACCATCATACTTACATCATCATCAGTTAATTGGTAATATGGTAACCACTGACAAAATACTCCACCTGGGTTTAGTTTTGATGCTGCAATTTGATAAAACTCTTTTGTAAAAAGATTACCTACCGAGGATTCTGTAGGATATGACGGCTCAGAAGAAATAATATCAAATCTTTTATCAGTTAATAAGAGAAAATTCCTTGCGTCATTTATAGATATCTTTACATTATCTAATATACCAGGGGGTCCAAATCTTCTCACCGCCTCGATTACACCTTTATTAATCTCCACCAAATAAATATCTTTAACATGTTCTTTAGCTGCATTAAGAGTTATACCTGCACCAAGTCCGATCGTAAGAAAAGATTCGGGCTTACTATGGGAAGCAATCGGAAGATATCCAAGTAAGAGGGTGTTAACCATATCTATATAAGAAGACCCCTCGATTTTACCGCCAACTTGTAATACGAGAAACCCTTCCCTATCCCTCCACGCCTTTACCCTACCCTCCATAAAATCCTTGTCCATAAGCACAACAAAGCCTTTCCTTTCTTCTATGATCTGCGAATAGTCTTTATAGCGCTGTGCTATATAGTATGTAATTGGCCATTCCTCTTCTCTTGATATTATCGCTGATATAAAAGGAGCAATTAATATAATTATAAAGATCGCAATAAATGCACCTTTCACCCTTGCCCTTGACAAGCTTATCATCGTCACAGCAACAGATATGTTCAAAATTGCTGCTATTACTGCTGCCATTCTTACACCAAAAAGAGGCATGAGAATAAAGCCTGCGGTAAAAGAACCAATAATAGCACCAAAGGTATTAAACGAATATGCATTACCAACCCATTTTCCCATATCATTTATAGAAGATGTAACTTTTTTACTAACAACTGGAAATGTAGCACCCATTAGAGTTGTAGGAATTAACATTATCCCTGAACATAAAATAAACTGGAATAAAAAATATATAGCAGGTGAAAGATGAAAGGCTTTATAGATTTTAAAATATAAAGGCGGAACTGCGTGAATTAAAGGAATAGTAATCAAGCCGAAAATACCTATCCAGAGTTCAAGAAGACCAAAAACCATTAAGAGATTTTTTGTTCTGTCTGCAAGTCTTCCTCCTATGAAAGCCCCTATTGCAAGACCTGCCATAAAAGTTGAAAGCATTGTAGATAATGCATAAGTTGTAGAGCCTAAAATCACGGAAAGCGCACGTGTCCATACAACTTCATAAATAAGGGCTGCTGCACCAGAAAAACCGAAGGCGATAAGGACAATATAATTCATTATTCGTAATGTAGATATTGCTCAAAAATTTATTTAAAACTCAAAAACCTTTATTAATTTTATTTCAAGTCCCAAAAGCATTGGAGATTTAAGCACATCTTTTTCAGTAAAACTTTGTGTAATAACAAATACATCTTCTTTCAACGAGTATATTTCAACCGTCTTTTCTTCGGGATCGACAATCCAGTATTCTTTTACTCCATGTTTCGCATACAATCTTTTTTTCTTCACAAGATCTCTATATGCAGTTGCCTCTGAAAGTATTTCTATAACAAGATCAGGGGCACCCCGTATATTCTTATCTGTAATAATATTAAGCCTTTCTTTTGAGATAAATAAAATGTCAGGCTGGATAACATTTTCTTCATCCAGATAAACATCACAAGGAGCATCAAAAACCTTTCCAAGATTTTTTTCTCTGACAAATTTTTCTAATTCAAACTCAATATTTTTTGAAATCCATTGATGATAAGGCACAGGTGAAGGGGTCATGATTAATTCTCCTTCAATAAGTTCATATCTTTTATCATCAGATATTTTAAGATAATCATTATAGGTATATTTTCTTTTATCTAATATTGAAGATTTCATAGTGAAATTATAACAATTTTTCATGATAAAAAGAAGATTTCTAATTAAACCGTTAGCATCACCTTTTCCGTGATAGGTCACGCAGCATATCTAACAAACTTTCTT
>CAYOJI010000108.1:0-5161 GCA_964404225.1 uncultured Nitrospiraceae bacterium | reverse complement strand
ACATTATAAGGTGAGCCCCTTTTTTATTCATCACGGAATTGGTGATGCTTCCGATAAAGCGGAAGTAGCAAATCTTTAGGGGATATTAAAAATTCAAATTATTAGGATATGTCCGCTCAAGTGACATACCCTCTAACGTTTTGCTACTTACGATAAAGCGAGACCTTGAGATAAAGATTAAATTATGTATAAAATATAGCAAAATCAACAAAAGAGTAAGAACGATTGTGCATTTATTTCATTACATATCAAATGAATTGTATGCTGAAGAAGTACCTATTAGAGAACTTGTAAATAAATTCGGGACACCATTATATGTGTACAGTTATAACACGCTTTTAAGACATTTTAGAGCATACGTAGATGCATTCAAGGACTATTCTCATATTATATGTTTTGCTGTAAAGGCTAATTCAAACCTTGCAATTTTGAGATTATTTGCGAAAAATGGTGGAGGAGCAGATATTGTTTCAGGAGGTGAACTATATGTTGCACTGAAGGCGGGCATACCTGCAAAAAAGATAGTTTATGCGGGTGTAGGGAAGAGGGAGGATGAAATAGCCTTTGCACTTAAGTCGAAGATACTTATGTTTAATGTAGAATCTGAAGCAGAGTTAAGAGAGATTGATAGGATTGCAGGCAAGTTTGGTGTAAAGGCTCCTGTTGCCCTCAGGATTAACCCAGATATTGATCCCGAAACACACCCATATATTGCCACAGGTCTTAAAAAGCATAAATTTGGCATTCCGATTGAAGGTGCTTTAGAATACTACAGGCTTGCCTCGCGGTTAAAAAATATTAGTATAATTGGAGTTCACAAACATATTGGGTCTCAAATAACAAGCCTTTCTCCTTTTGTAGATGCTTTAAAAAGAATACTGCTTTTAGTAGATGAGTTAATTACTAAAGGAGTAGATTTAAAATATCTTGATGTAGGTGGTGGACTCGGTATACCTTATAAAGATGAGGAACCTCCTCTTCCAAAGGATCTCGCAAGGAGTTTTATCCCATTGCTCAAAAACAAGAAATTTACGCTTATTATTGAGCCGGGGAGATCAATAGTAGGTAATGCTGGAATACTTGTTACAAAGGTACTTTATCTTAAGAAAGGTACGGAGAAGGAATTTGTAATCGTTGATGCAGGGATGAATGATTTAATCAGACCTTCTTATTATAATGCTTATCATAATATTATTCCAATAATAAAGAAAAAAAGAGAAAAGATTATTTGCGACGTGGTAGGTCCTATTTGTGAATCAAGCGACTTTCTTGCAAGAGACAGAGAAATTACAAAATTAAAACAAGGAGAGTATCTCGCTGTTATGAGTGCAGGGGCATATGGATTTTCTATGAGTTCTAATTATAACAGTAGGCCGAAGGCAGCAGAGGTTATGGTCAAAGGTAGAGAATACTTTTTGATAAGGAAAAGAGAAACCTACGCTGATCTTATAAGAAATGACAAGGTACCAGCTTTTTTGAAATGAAAATACATTTTACAAAAATGCATGGGCTTGGGAATGATTTTATTGTTGTAGATTGTAGGAGTTTGAAGCTTGGTAATCTGCCCGAACTTTCAAGACAATTGTGTAATAGGCATCTTGGAATAGGAGCTGATCAAATCTTGCTTTTATATGATTCAGATGTAGCAGACTTTAAAATGAGGATTTTTAATGCTGATGGTAGCGAGGTAGAGATGTGTGGTAATGGTATTCGTTGTTTTGCAAAATACGTATGGGACAAAAAACTTTCGAATAAGAAAATTCTTTCTATAGAAACCCTTGCGGGTATCATAAAACCAGAAAAATCAGACGGTAATATGATAAAAGTTAAGATGGGGGAGCCTATTTTTGATCCTCAAAGGATACCTGTTAATATCGATTGTCAACCACCGATTATAGATTATACACTGAAAGTAGGGGATATTGAATTTAAAATTACCTGCTTATCTATGGGAAATCCTCATACTGTTATATTTGTCGATGATCTCTCGAATTTCCCTGTTGCACAAATAGGACCTTTAATAGAAAATCATTCCCTATTTCCAAAAAAAACTAATGTAGAGTTTGTTAAGATTTTAAATAATAAAGAGATTAATATGAGGGTTTGGGAAAGAGGAGCGGGTGAGACAATGGCCTGTGGTACGGGAGCCTCTGCGGCAGCAATTGCAGCGAATATTAAAGGATTAACCTTGAAATGTATAGTAGTGCACCTATTAGGTGGGGATCTACTCATAGAATGGGCGCAAGATAACCATGTCTATATGAGGGGGCCTGCTGTAGAGGTTTTTGAGGGAGTAATCGAATTATAAAGTTTTGAAAGGAGGAGACATGTTTAAGGGATCGATAGTAGCAATCGTAACGCCTTTTAGAAAAGGTAAAGTTGATGAAAAGGCACTTGGGGATTTAATCGAATGGCATATTTCTCAAGGGACCAATGCTATTGTGCCGTGTGGGACTACAGGGGAGTCTGCTACACTTGATTATAAAGAACATTATAGGGTAATTGATTTTACTATTAAGACAGTTAATAAAAGAATTCCAGTTATAGCGGGCACAGGTGCTAATTCTACTGATGAAACTATAGAAATAACTAAGCATGCCAAGAAATCAGGAGCAGATGCAGTATTACTCGTGGCACCTTATTATAATAAACCAACGCAAGAAGGCATTTACAGGCATTACAAAACAGTTGCAGAAGCGGTTGATATTCCTATAGTTCTATATAATGTACCCGGAAGGACTGCTGTAAACATCCTTCCTTCAACCGTTGCAAGACTTGCGGAGATTGAGAATATTGTTGCAATAAAAGAGGCAAGTGGTGATATGAAACAAGTAAGTGAAATCATTCGACTCTGTGGGGATAGAATAACGGTCATTTCAGGAGATGATTTTACAACTTTGCCGTTACTCGCATTGGGCGGAAAAGGAGTAATTTCAGTTTCAGCCAATGTTATGCCTAAAGAGGTATCTAATATGTGCTCTTTATGGTTAGACGGCAAGTACAATGAAGCAAGAAAGCTTCACTATAAACTCGAGCCATTAAATGCAGCGATGTTTATTGAAACAAATCCAATTCCTGTTAAGACAGCCCTTGCAATGATGGGCAAGATACAAGAAGAATTCAGATTACCACTTTGTGAAATGGCACCATCTAATAAAGAGAAATTGAAAAAAGTACTTGAGGACTTAAAATTAATTTAACCAAAGATATTATCTTCTGGTTTATATAAGACACTGTTTAATAAGTTCTAAATTTAAGTTTTTTACAACTGCCTTTTCAATACTGTTACTTTCTAAATCTTTAAGGTATGGGAAAATACCGATTATTGGGACGTTGCAGATCTTTTCAATAACGTGGGGATTGGTTTCTTCAGCAAGATTAAATTCTGGTGGATTGCTGTAATTTATAATTATTCCTGCAACGTGAAGACCTTCTCTAACCGCACAGTTAACCGTAAGCATTGTATGATTCAGTGTTCCAAGGCCGGGTCGGGATACAATTATAAGTGGTAGTTCAAAATTTTTTACAAGATCAATTACAAAATAATTTTTCTTTATAGGTACAAGAAGACCACCGATTCCTTCAACGATTAGGACATCATACTTTTCTGTAAGGTAGATAAATACATTTTTAATGTTATTGAGGTCAATATCTATTCCCTCTATTTCAGATGCTGGAAGTGGCGCAAGTGGATTCTCAAAACAATATGGTGAAATATTTTTTATATTTTCTTCCATATGCGCTACAGTTTTTAAAAACATCCCGTCAGAAGGGATCAATATATCACCCTTTTTCAAGCATCCGGTCTCGATCGGCTTCATCCCACCAGCCCTTAATCCTAAGAGATTCGCAGCTTTAATCAAGGCAGCTGATATAACTGTTTTACCTACACCTGTGTCAGTGCCTGTTACAAAAAGACCTTTTCTCATACTCTCACATTTTTTAAAGCTTCTACAAGTTTTCCAATATCTTCATCAGTATGCACAGCCGTGATAGTTATTCTTATTCTTGGCGTCTGTACAGTTGGTGGTCTGATTGCCGGTGCGTAGATACCCTTTTCCAAAAGCTGATTTGATATGCGGATCGTGTCTTCAACTGTTCCTGTTTTTATGGGAATTATGGGGGTTTCACTTTCCATAATATCGTATCCTAACTGTATAAGTTTTTTAGCTAACATTTCTCTATTTATCCACAGTTTTTTCAACAAGTTGTTATTATTTTCTATCAATTCTAAGGCTGCTATTGATGCAGCAATTACACAAGCAGGAAGCGCTGTAGAAAACATAAAACTACGGGCATTATTTAAAGTCCAATTAATAATGTCTGAGTCGCCAGCTACAAAAGCACCAAAAGAGCCTATAGCCTTTGAAAATGTTCCCATTTGGATAATCCAAGGTTCTGGTGTTAAATTAAAATGCGAAAGGGCGCCTTTACCCCCACCGAGAACCCCAGTCCCATGCGCATCGTCTATATATAAAATTGATTCGTATTTTTTACATAGATGATAAATATCTTTTAACGGAGCAATATCACCATCCATGCTAAAGACTGTATCGGTAATAACAAGTTTCCTTTTTATTTTTTCTTTCTGTAAAAGTTCTTCAAGATGTGATATGTCTTTGTGTCTATATTTGTAAACATTGCATTTACTAAGTCTACATCCATCGATTATACTTGCATGGTTGAACTCGTCGCTGAAAATTACGGTATTTTCGTCAGCAATTGAAGGTATTATACCTGAGTTTGCAGAATATCCTGAGTTAAATATAAGGGCTGATTCTGTATTTTTAAACCGAGCAATCATATTTTCGAGTGTTGTGTGAAGTAGAGTCCCACCACTTAGTAATCTTGAAGCACCTGATCCAAAACCATACTCATCAAGTGCTATTTGTACTTTCTGAATTACGTAGGGGTGATTTGAAAGACCAAGATAATCGTTAGATGAAAAATTTATATATTCTTTTTCGTCTATTTTTATTCGAGGTCCTTGAGGAGAACTTCTATCTTTAATGTTTCTAAGTAAATTTTTTTCTTTTAAAATCACTAACTTTTTCTTAAACATTAGATATAGTTTAACATACCTTTCAAATAAAAAATTTTTATTATTAAGGAAGCATCACCAATTCCGTGATGAATAAAAAAGGGGCTCACCTTATAATGT
>CAYOJI010000107.1:0-5380 GCA_964404225.1 uncultured Nitrospiraceae bacterium | reverse complement strand
CACCTCTGACAGAGAGTTCAAGCCTTATCCTAAATTTTTAGCGGACAGTAGTGATGTATAAATTCAATTTAAAAGTTGCAGATTTTGTTTTTGGAGTAAAAAGTTATCAACCTTCATTTCTTTTTCAAATGGGGAAGCCCTATGATCAATTTGTATGTAATGATGATCCAGATATTACAGTTTATGGTTATTACTCAAAAATACCAAAGATAAAATTTAAAATTGAAAATAAGGTTTTTGATTCAGGCACTTTTTGGGAAATTTATAGGGTAGACTCTAAACCAGTTTTTGTATTGAAGATACCTTTTAGGAACCATCGACCTTATTGTTCGGCGGTCTTTGATCCTGACCTTCTGAATTATAAAGTTTATTATTCATTGTCAGATTCTAAAAAGCAGTCCCCTAATCTATTACCCCATCCACTGGATTTTCCTCTTTTTCATTTACTGATGATTTCCCTTTTATCTCATGGATATGGTGTGCTTGTCCATGCTTGTGGCATAGATGATAATGGTAAAGGATTGCTTTTTCTTGGAAGCTCTGGTAAAGGAAAATCTACGATGGCTCGTTTGTGGAAAGATGAAGCAGTAATTTTAAACGATGAACGGATTATTTTACGGCAAAATAAAGGTAAGATATGGATATATGGAACACCATGGCATGGTGAATATGAAGGAATTTCACCTACAGGCGCGGTACTGGATAAAATCTTTTTTTTGCATCATGGGGAGATGAATAAAATCACGCATCAAACAATCTCTATAGCTACATCTATGATATTGAGTCACTGTTTTTTGCCATACTGGGAACCTGATGGTATGCAGTTTACACTTGATTTTTGTGCCAAACTTGTTGAAACTATCCCATGTTCTGAATTAAGTTTTATACCAGATAAAAGCATTATAGATTTTATCCGATGCGTGAAATAGGGCTCGATAGAATTGAGCTTGAGTTATTAGCAAAAGAAATTACAGGACGAGGCGGTTTTTTTAATTTTAAGGCTCGTGGCTTTAGTATGTACCCATTTATTCGTGATGGAGATATTCTCACCATTGGTCCTGTAAACACTAACGAACTTAAATTAGGAGATATTATCCTTTATAAATCTTTTGATGATAGAATTGTTCTTCATCGCTTTATTGGAAGGGTCAAGATTGGTAATGATGAAATGTTAAAGGTAAGGGGAGATGCGTTAATGGGAAAGCCAGAATATATTGTAGCAAGTAAGGTCATAGGTAAAGCCTTCAAGCAACAGAGAGATTCTAAGGTTATAGATCTTCAAAGAGGGGCTTCTAAGTTTATAGCTCATATATGGCTTCTTACATATCCTATAGGTTCCTTTTGTTTGTATTTTGTATTTGCTACCAGAAAAATTTTATCTTCTATTTTTCGTTTTATACAAAGCTTTAGGTTATACCGAAAATTTGCAAAAATCTTTATAGGGAAGAAGGTTGAATATCTTACTATTGTAGATGACTTAAATTTTTTAGGAAACAAATTAAAAGAATTTTATGGTTTTACTGATATAGATTCCATCAACAATAGAGACTTAGCTTATGAGATTTGTGCATATATTGGAGAGAAAAAAATAGGTTCTGTAACACTTTTAAGGGTTACTGAAAATAATTTACTTTATCCTGATTGGTGGCTTTTTGGAATGGAGGTAAGAACACTTTATCGGGGTGCAGGAATTGGTAAGAATCTAATTCAGTTGGCTATTAGTAAGGCTTATGAGGTAGGTGCTAATAGGTTAAATCTTCTTGTTTCTGAAAAAAATAGAGTCGCTGAAAATCTATATAAAAAAATGGGTTTTAAAAAATTTTCAATTCCTATTTTAGATAACGAATTGGGAAAAGAGGTTCTAAAAGGATATCCTCGACGTATTATAATGTCCAGAGCCTTATAAAATTCAGAAAGCTGAAAAGGAATTAATTTGTAAGAATTTAATTTAATCGAGGGTTAATAAAATTTCTTATATCTTAATTGACGGATATAATTTAATCGGAATACATCATAAAAATCTTAAGAAAGAACGCGAAAAGCTAATCGATTCCCTTATAGAATATAGAAAGAGAAAAGGCCATGAGCTTACGGTTGTCTTTGATGGGTGGGAAACAGGAGGAGGGCAGGAAAATCAGTCAGTAATTGGAGGGGTAACGGTTATATATTCAAGAATAGGAGATACAGCAGATTCTGTAATTAAACGAATAATATCCTCGAAGAGGCGAGAGTGGATTGTGGTAACTTCGGACAGAGCTATTGCAGGGCATGCATGGGCTTGCGGTTCAATTCCTTTATCTTCAGAAGATTTCCTTAAAGTATTCGACAAAGGCTGTTCTTTGGACCTCGGAGAATACGAAGAAGAATATAGGGAATTTTTAAGAAAAAAGGGAAATCCAAGGAGATTATCTAAGAAAGAAAAGGCGATTTTAAGGGCATTAAAGAAACTTTAATGGGGAGGCTTATACGCTTAATACGAAACCTAAGACCAGCAGATCTCGTTAATATAATATTCATTTTCTTTCTCATAATACTAACAATCACATTTAATAAAGTTTTACCAAAAGCCCCTTTTCTTCTCAGCCTTTATACAGCACTAATTTTTTCTCAAGTTATCCTTATTAAAATAAAAGGCAAAAGAAAGTCTTTACATTTTTTTTATGACCTGATTTTTCCGGTAATTTGTGTTCTTTTAATTTTTGATAGTCTTGAATTTATAGTCCATAATATTAATCCTAATGACATTGATCCTATTTTGATACAAATTGATTACATGATATTCAATGGGCATCCAACACTTATGCTTGAAAAAATTATGCATCCCCTTCTTACTGATTTTATGCAACTTGCCTATTCAACATATTATTTTATTCCAATAATTTTTGGTATTATCTTGTTAAAAACTAATAAAAGAGAAGAGTTCAACAAATCATTATTTTTGATTTTACTTTGTTTTTATCTCTCTTATATTGGTTATCTACTTTTCCCCGCACTCGGTCCCCGTTTTGCTTTAAAAGAACTTCATTCTACTGCATTAAAAGGTTTTCTTATAGCAGAGCCGATACATAATCTCTTAAATCAACTTGAAGGGATAAAAAGGGATGCCTTCCCAAGTGGACACACTGCTGTAACCTTACTTATACTTTATCTTGCATATAATTTTAATAGAATTTATTTCTGGATATGTTTTCCTATTGTTTTATCGCTACTTTTTTCGACTGTTTATTGTCGTTATCATTATTTTGTTGATGTAGTGGCAGGTATAATTCTTACTATATTTACGATATTAATAGGAGAGCCGATTTATAAATATTTGACAAAAAGATCGTGAGGAAGGCAAGTGTTATGCCATGTATGGTTTGCTTTATCTCTAATCTTTAAAATTATTTAATAATTTTATTATAATTAGCAAACCATATTTATTAACCCGAATGATACAGACTCAAGAATGCTCAAAAATTTATTTAACTCGAAAATTACATTAAAGAATCAAAAAATAAAAATTTTACAACATCTGCATCATTTTAAATAATATTATTCTTTATAAAAAAGGGGGTGAGAGTGGGTAAAAGATTTTTGAAACAATGGCCGTGGGGGGATTAATTTCTATTAAAAGGCAGAGAATAATAATAGTAAAAGGAGGTAAACATGGTTAAAAGATGTTTTGTAATTTCTTTTGTGATAATATCGAGTTTTATTTTAGGTTGTAAGCCTGCTGAAAAACCAGCAGAAAAACCTGCAGAACCTGTCAAAAAAGAAGTACATTGGGGATATGAGGGAGAGGGTGCTCCTGAATTTTGGGGTACTTTAAAGCCAGAATATGCACTTTGCGGTACAGGAAAGAGCCAGTCTCCTATTGATTTTAATAAGACTTATAAAACAGAATTAGAGAGCATTCAATTTTCTTATAAAGACATGCCATTAAAAATAGTTAATAATGGTCATTCTATCCAGATTAATTGTGAGCCAGGCAGTTTCATAACAGTAGATGGGCAAACATATGAACTTGTGCAGTTCCATTTTCATGCACCCAGTGAACATACTGTTAATGGCAACTTTTATGATATGGAATTACATTTAGTTCACAAAGATAGAACTGGGGATATCGCTGTTGTTGGAGTCTTTATGAAAAAGGGAAAACCAAACAACATAATTCAGGTTCTTTGGGATAACATTCCACAGGAATTAAATAAAGAAAACTTAGTCAGCGGGATTTCTATAAATCCTTCAGAACTTTTACCAAAAATCAAGACCTATTATCACTATTATGGCTCGCTTACTACTCCTCCATGTACAGAAGGGGTAAACTGGAGTGTAATGAAAACTCCGATAGAGGTATCCCAGGAACAGATAGAAAAATTTAAATTAGTCATGGGGGTAAATAATAATAGACCCGTTCAACCGCTTAATAAACGGTTTGTTCTTGAGTCGAAATAATTTGATGATTTAGTAATGAATGAAATATAAAGTATTTCCCATAGATGCTAAAAAGCTTTTTAAAAAGCTTTTTAGCATCTATATTAATTTAATCTTGATAAAGAAAAATGACGATCTAACCCTATGAAAGAAAGAAGACGTTATCCGAGATTTTCTGTAGAGATTATGGACCTCAATGGCAAAATTTTACTTGCCGATGAGGTAAAAATACTCGATCTCAGTGTAGGTGGTGCACTAATAAAGGCAGATAAAAGATTGAACATTGGAAGGAACTATGTACTCAAAATAGAAAGTAAGGGTAGAAATTTGACCGTACAGGGAACGGTTGTGAGGTGCATGTTAAGCGAAAGTCAAAAAGTTCGAGGGAATATTGTTCCTATATACACTGCAGGGATGCAATTTACAAATCTTTCAACTGAAAAAATGAATGAAATCGCAGATTTTATTGAGGAAAATTTTGCACAACATGAAAAGAAGGAAATATGTAAACCTGATATGTTTAAAACAAGTGGTGTCAGACTCCATGTGAGGTTTCATATAGAAGATCCTGAAAAGGCATCTGTTCAGTATTTTGATGTTTGTAAAGTAAAGAAGATTAGTTTATGCGGAATGCTTATTGAAAGCGAAGAACAAGTAAAAGTGGGTGATAGATTGTTAATGGAGATGAAACTTTTCGAAGATAAAATAATCCATTTCATGGGGAAAGTCGTCAGTTGTCAACCTTTAAAAGATACTTTCCCAATGATGTATAAAATAGGCATTGAATTTGGTAAAATGACAGAAGAAAATGAGATGATTTTAAAGAGGTTTATTGATTCATTAAGCGGTTAGTATTAATCCATATTAATCCACAAATGCATTTATTCTAAGACTTGAGACATAACCCAAGGTTATGTCTCAAGTCTTTATAATTAAGTGGAATAGAAAGCAAAAGGCTAAATTT
>CAYOJI010000106.1:0-5452 GCA_964404225.1 uncultured Nitrospiraceae bacterium | reverse complement strand
GTTTGTTAGATATGCTGCGTGACCTATCACGGAAAAGGTGATGCTAACTTTAAAAAATAAATAATTGACAAGAGATGAATAATTTTATTATTATTGTTTTAAACTTAACTCGAAGTTAAGGATTTATAACTTTTCGGTAGAAATAAAAACAAAGCCGTGAAGGCTCATCACCACGAAGGTGTGTGGCTCACGGTTTTTTTATTGTTTTAGTAAAAAACTTATTATTTAGGACTAAAAGCCTTGAAGGCATATCACCTGTAGGTGGGCTTTCAAGGCTTTTTATTTTTGGACATGGAAAATAAAGTCTTCAGACAAAAATCTAATATCCAGTTCTGGGATAAAAATGCTAAGTGGTACAAATTATGGGTGGAGCATAATAGCTATCATAACGAAATTATAAAAATTCTCACTGCATTTGTTAAACCAGGGTGGAAGGTCCTTGATATTGGGGCAGGTAATGGAATACTTGCTCTGCCTTTATGTGCAATAGGTTGTCACGTAATAGCTGTCGAACCCTCCGAGGGTATGAGAAATCTATTATATGAGGAAATCAAAAGGACAGAAATCAATAATATTTCGATTGAAAGTAGAAAATGGGAAGATATTCCCCTCAATGAAATATCGGGTTATGACCTTATTATAGCTTCTAATAGTCTTCATGTAACAGAGGTAGGTTTTTTATTTAGCCTTGAGAAGATTTTTATGGCAAAACCAGAAAATGTCTTTATTGTTACAGAAAAACATTTTTCGGATCTTACATCAAAAGAAGACTATCTTGGTTATGAAATGATGTTTAAGAAATACTATGAAATTGAAAGCTCCTATGCATATCACTCCCTTGATGATGCTTTTGAACACTGGACCTTTAAAAATGGGAGAATACCTTTTTACAACGAAAAGATCGAATTAATGTTACAACTAACCTACGAAAATGGTCATTTATGGAAAAAAGGGTATACAACAGTTGGCATATTTTGGTGGGCAAAGAGTAAAACAATCTTTGATATAAAACCCAAAAAAGGAGGCATACCATGTTTTTCAGAGTATTAATTTGTCTGCTTTTTTTACTTACTTCTATAAGTTTTGCTCAAGAACAAGGGTCACAAACAAAGATATTTCAGCTTGATGAAATAACAATTTCAGAGAGCGAAATCAAAGAGGAAATAGAAACACCTAACATGACAGTAATCTTACCTGAATTGCTTTTGCAGGGCATCGGCTCGACTCTCGACTCTGCCTTGAACCGTCAACCAGGCATTGATGTTCAAAGGCCACAGGAGGTTGGCGCAGCGCTTGATGATGATTCAATAAAGATTAGAGGTTTCGGTTCACGCCGCATTCTTGTAACGATCGACGGCAGAACAATGAATATATCCGGAACAGCAGGCGGTTATTTTATAGACTGGACGACGATACCCCTTAATAACATAGAAAAGATAGAGATAATTAAGGGTGTAAGTGATCCTCGTTATGGTAATACACTCGGTGGTGTTATAAATCTCGTTACGAAAAAACCCAAAGAAAAACCTGTGTTTGAACTTCAGGGATTTGGTGCGAGCTTTAATACATATACTTTAAGTTTTTTCCATGCATGGAAACCAGGGGATTTTGAATATTCCATAAGTGGAGGATATTCAGAAAGTGATGGTTATCTCAGAAATGGCGATTTCTGGTTAAAAAATACAAATATTCATCTTGGATATGATTTACCTTGGAAAGGAAAGATTAAAGGTGATTTTCAGTACATAAATGTCAAGAAGGGATTTATAGTATCAAATAGGCGATCAAAGGATTTTGACAGTCCCGATTACGACAAAGCTATTGATGGAGATTATCCTGCATCAGATGGAGAAATAATGTATGGCGGTATGGGTGCATATCCTGAACCAGGAAGCTGGTGGAAAAAAGAAAAATATTATATAAATCTCGGATACGAACAAGCCTTTTCAAATAGCGTCTTAAATGTTTCTTACTGGTGGAATCACGGTGACAGAGAAGCATACAATACTCGTAAATCACTGGATAGAGTATTTCATAAAAAATTTTATGATGATAGGTCATATGGAGCAGATGCATCATACATTATATATCTCAAAAATCATACAATCATTTCAGGTATCGATTATAAGAGATTTAAGGATGATGGTGACAGGAATTTTTCTGATGACTTTAGAAGCCCATTCAGAAACCGCAACTATGTAAATTCTGAAGTCCTTGGAGTTTATATTCTGGATGATATAGCAATCTCAGAAAAGTTTATTATCTCACCCGGTGTTAGATATACATCTTACGAAGGCAATGCAGGACCTGCTGGTGATGCTGAAGGTATTAAAGATATATCAATGGAAGGTTTTGCTCCATCAATAAAAGTGACTTACAATTACGACAAAAATGGACTGGCATATCTTAGTATTTCACGAGCATTAAGGATGCCCACCCCACCTGAACATTACTGGCATTACTCACCAGATGCTGGTGTTAATACATCTCAGCTTCCCTTTGATGAAGAAGACGGCATTATGATACAAGGAGGTTGGAAAGCTGAGTTTCCAACAAAAACAAGGGTTGAAATATCACCTTATTACTACCGAATTGATAACTATATTCAGTTTGATTTAATAAATTTTGTTTCCTATAACATCGATAAAGCAAAACTCTACGGGATAGAAATGGAAGTGGCACAGCAATTGGGAAAGGGCTTCTCTGCTTTTGCAAACTACACTTATCAGAAGAGTGAGACTGAAGGTGATCCTTTTGTTAGTAATTTCGTAGTTCAAGAGGATAGAGATTTTGACGAAATTCCGGGCTTACCCGCTCACAAAATCAACGCAGGAATTCAATATAAGGGTTCGAAGGGGAAGAAAGTTTCTGTATATGCAAAATATGTTTCAAGCCAAAAAGTTATTTATAACAACAATATCCTTGGAAATACTGAACTCAGGGTAAGAAAGCAGGATTCATTTGTGACAGCAGATATCGAGGCATCATATCCTATTATGAAGAACATCAATATCACAGGATATGTCCATAACCTTTTTGATGAAGACTATCAAGAGCGATTCGGATTTCCTGCTGCGGAAAGGAATTTTGGGATTGGCCTGAAGATGATATTTTAGCGAAGATGTTCTTAAAGATCGTTTCAATATTATTCTCGGGAATCTTTATTTTAAGTAGTTGCCGTGGAGATGTTAAGAAGAACAAAGCGGTAGACACTATCACTATTGCTATCTCCTCAGAACCAAGAAGGTTAAATCCTGTATTCCTTACCGATCTTATTTCATACTCAATTAGCGGCTTGATATTCAGTGGACTAACAAAGTTCGATAAGGATATGAAAATTAGGGGTGATCTTGCCGAATCATGGGATATTCTTAATGGAGGGAGGAAAATCATTTTTTATCTTAAAAAGAATGTATTGTGGCATGATGGCATTCAATTTACCGCAGATGATGTTGTCTTTACGTATAAGACCTTTGTTTCCCCACTAACAGGAACACATCTCAGCAGTCATTTCGGACCTGTCAAAGAAGTAAAGGCTATTGACAGGTTTACCGTATCAATTTCTTACTCCGAGCCTTATGGCTCAGCGCTCGAAAGTTGGGCCATAGGCGTTATCCCAAAACATATACTTGAGCATAAAGATGTCAATAACACATCCTTTGATAATTCACCTGTAGGAACAGGACCATATAAGTTGAAGGAATGGGTTCATGGGCAGAAGTTACGATTAGAGGCTTTTGATAATTATCATGCAGGAAGCCCAAGAATTAAAAATCTTATTATACGTGTAATACCCGATACAGCAACACAGTACCTCGAACTGAAGGCGGGGGTTATTGATTTGATGGAACTTTCACCTTTGCAATTTAATAACAAACCTGATCATAGAACTTTTTCATCTGACTTTGTCAAGTATCGTGCTGGCTCATTTAGATATGGATTTTTAGGATTAAATCTTATTGACAGAAGATTTCAGGACAAAAGAGTTAGACAAGCTTTTAATTATGCAATCGACAAGAAAGCGATAATTAATCTAGTTTTGATGGGGTTGGGAAGTAGATCAACAGGACCTTACCCTCCCGAAGCTTGGTATCATAATCCAAAAGCGAGGTATTACGAATATAATCCTGAAAAAGCTATTGATTTACTGTTACAGGCAGGATGGAAAAAAGGGGGAGATGGGATACTCCGAAAAAATGGTGACATAATGTCATTTACAATTCTCACGAATTGTGAAAGCAAAGAAAATATTAAAACTGCACAGATAGTTCAGAGCAATCTCAAGGCAATTGGAGTAGAAACTGACATCCGCACTCTTGAATGGCAAGCTTTCAGACACAATGTAATCAGCAAACATCAATTCGAAGCGATTATCCTTTCCCGTGCTTATCTATGGGATCCGGATATCTATGACCTCTGGCATTCGAGCAAGACTAAAGAGGGTGAATGGAATTTTCTAAGTTTTAAGAATAAAGAAGTCGATAAGCTGCTCGAAAAAGGGAGAAGGACAATTGAAATGCCTGAAAGAAAAAGGATTTATCACAAATTCCATGAGCTACTCGCAGAGGAACAGCCATGCATATTTCTTTATAATGCGGACCTGCTGTTTATTGCACATAAAAGAATTAAAGGCATAATTCCATCACCTGCAGGGATATTCCATAACATCGGTGAGTGGTATGTTGAGCAATAATTTTATTCAAATCCAATCTATGAGAATTCCTCTGGGATTTGCTAACCCTCCGGAGGATATGGGGGTGCGGGAGATAGGTGCCCGCACCCGACTTTTAAAAATCCAGAGCACCTGAAGGTGTTTTATATATAAGAAGCAACGGCTCACATGTAAGTTAGGAAAACTTACCTCCCCTAAGAAAGATAAAGAAGAAAGGAAGGAGGCATAGATGATGGAAGAGATAACCAAGATTCGGAATTTAATTGATTACTGGATGAAGCACAATGATGAGCATGCTGAAAGTTACATGAAGTGGGCAGCGAAGGCAGAAGCAGTAGGCAATAAAGAACTATCGAGAATTTTGGTAAGACTTTACCTTGAATCAAAACGATTGAACGGACTGTTTGAGTTGGCAAAGAAGGCGAGCAGTTAGAAAGGGGGTGGTGACAACTTTAAATTTAAAATTCAAAATTAAAAATTAGGGCAGGGATAACCTTGGGGAAGCCCCCTGCCCCGTGAGGGTAACGCTGCGAAATACAACACCCCTTTTTATTTTAACAGATAAGGGGGTGAGAAGAAAAAAGGAGGGAAAGGTGAAGAAGTTTATTGAGATTTTCTTATGTTCATTTCTGGGATTGTTGATAATTGCCTCATTCGCAATAGCAGAAGAATTAGAGAAAAAGGAGAAAAAAGAAGAAGCAGAGCTTGAGGAGATTGTAGTTACCGCTACAAAGACAGAAAAAGAACTGGAATATGTCCCGGCGGCGGTGAATGTTGTAT
>CAYOJI010000105.1:0-5497 GCA_964404225.1 uncultured Nitrospiraceae bacterium | reverse complement strand
CCTCTTCAGATTGTTTTATATTCTGAATTTCAATCGTTTTAAGCAATTCCTGCACATTTTGATGGTGCGGATAAGATTCTAAAATTCTATGACATATAACTTCTGTCTCTCTTATTTTTCCTGCTTTAAGGTAATTCATCGCCAGTTCGAATATCTCGATTGAATCAAGAGTTCGATTATGGAGTAGTTCAATAAAATCCGTTAATTCTTCGTCCTTCAGATAACGCCACATATTCTGAAGGCCGTGAAAACCAAATGGTTTTCCAACCGGGTCAGTGCGCTCATAAGAAAATCTGTCAGCTACTGACTCAGGAGCAAATTTAATCCTGTATTCGTTTTCAAGTATTCTGCGGTATCTTACGCAAATATAATCATCTTCACCATATGTCAAGGAGTCAGCAGAGATCTTAAAATCATCACTGCCCAACACCTGCATAAGACGTTTTGAACGGAGAGAAAACCCGCCATTTCCAACATTAAATCCATCTCCAAACCATGGCCACTTAGCACCAATATAATCATAGTTTTGAAATTCCATTGACCAGGATTCAGGGTTTACAATGAAACCATCATACTGAATAAGCAAAATAAAATCGGTATCGAAATACTTACTTAATTCCTTCAAAATAAAAACCGAATATTGCTCTTTTGTTCTTATGTTAGGGATTTTTACTACTTCTATATTTTCTAAGTTGTAACTTTTATCCGTTATAAAAATTGCTCTTTCGAAACTACATACCTGCAAACAATGTTTGATTGCATTAATAGATAGTTCATGATTATAACAATCAATACAGCAAAGCGTTGTATAAGGTATATGTAGCATTTTATGGGGTCAGGTCTTCAATCTTGACATAAAATTACTGTTCCTGTCCATATCCGGAAGTTATAGAGCATGTCGAATTCTATCCCTATGCTCTTCATAAATTCCTCAAGAACCGCCTCAAGCCCGGAGACCTTTTCTTCCGTCGTTGGCATCTAAATCCTCCTCGTAATATCCTAATAAAAGCATATCAGAAAAACAAATGAGTTGAACAGAGATTTGTGCAACATTCTTAAGTCATAGGGACTCTCCATGCTGGTTCAAATTGCAAACTTGAACTAAGACATAAAGACTTAGTCCTTTTTGAGATTCGTCATCCCAGCCCCATATCAAGCATGGGATAAACTCCAACTGGAATCCAGAGGTATTACAACAGAAAAAATGCAAAAATACTGGATTACTGCCTCGCAGGAATGATAGCTCAGGAGTCATGTTTTATTTTAGAATTACTTCAATTTTCCATACGCTGTCAAAAAATTTTATTCTGGAAAGATTTGATATAATATTTAAGGAAATGAATATCCTTAATACATAAAAAATTATTATAAATAAACTTATAACACAACCTGAAGCTCCGATAAAAACCGATATAAAAATTACATTATAGCCATATATCTTTTCGGCTCTTTTGCGGAGGGCTCCGGAAAAACAAATTCTGATATAGATCTTGCATTTGTCTTTAATGAAATCTTCTATAAAAGTGATCCTTTCATTGCACTTCAGCAGGCTGAACTCCTATCTATTAAGATAGGAGAAAAGATTAAAAAACCTTCTGACGTAGTTCTGCTTAATGGGTGTTCGCTTGGATTTGCATATATTACTGTGAAGAACGGAATATGCCTTTATGAGAAAAATACAGCGGAGAAAATCTTATACGAGGTAGCTCTTGACAATAAATATAACGATTTTAAATTATTCATTAAAGAACTCAGAGAATCAAAGAAGGTAAAACTTATTGGAAGAAATTAAGGCAAAGATAGCAGATTTTAATAATTTTCTAAAAAAGATAAAAGAAGGATATCCTAAGATAGTTAAGGCAAAGAAGAAAAAACTTTGAGATATCTCAGCAGTATCAAGTTCGTAGTTGCAATGACTCCACCGAATATCCAGTTCTTTATATACTTTGGATTCCTGATGAGGGTTGCGCTATACTCGATACAGTACATGAATATAGAATCTATTGAAAATGCTAGATTTCAGCTTAAAGATTATCGGAATAACAGAGAGAATACGTTAGTTTATGGACAGACTTTAATTACTTTGATTTAGCAAAGATGCATTGATAGCCCAAATATAAAGTTCGATATCCTTTTTCCATGAGATACGGAATAACAAGCCGACCTTTACCTTTAAAAGTTACTGTGTCATGTATATCATCAATAATAATCAAGGCTTTATCTGACAAATGGCTCTCGATCAGTTTGAATGCTTTAAGATGGTTTTCTTCAGAAATTTTTGCAGCTTCTCCCTCGCCATAGTCCCATGCGTCAAGATACAATAAGTCAATTGGTTTACCAAAATCCTTGCCCCATCTGCTTAAAAAAGAAAGCGCATCCTCAATAATAAGATGCACCCTATCTGTATAAAGGCCATACTCTTTCAATATATATTCACAGTTTGTTTTCGCTTTAGGGTCTATATCATCAGAATAAAGTTCACCTTCCTTTACATTAACTAAGTATGCCCAAAAAGGCGTAGAGTATCCATCTCCAAACCAGTTCCCTATAGTTCTTGTCATTCCTATTTCGAGTATTACAGGATTCTTATATTCATCTGACATAATAATATGCTTCACCAAGTCAAACGATTCGTGTCTCCCATAGGGGGGCATCCTAAATGGAGTACTATTTGAAGAATCACGTTGGCTGAATTCTCTTCGTTTATCTGAATTAAGTTTTCTCTCCACTACCTCAATTACCTGTTCCACAGTCGGGATGCATCTGAACTCCCCGTATATAGGACATTCGAAGCTTGAGCAGCAATATAGCTTGCAGTTACCTTTTACATAAGTCACTTTGTAATGCGGGTCTTCATTTCTATAGATCGCCCTTTTGCTCCATTCAATAGACATGTCAAGCACAATAATCTCTGTATCTGTTGCACCGCTTAGCACAGAAAGTCCATTCTGGCAGGTTATAAATAAGCCACAATTTTTAATAGTATAATAAGTTTGATCAAGGCTCAGCTTATTCGTTAAATCCACACATCCTTTCAAACCATAACTTTTTTTCCACATATTATCTGCTTTACTGAAGGTATCTTTTCCAACAACAGCAACTGAGTAACCCTTTTGTAATATATAATCTGCAACCTTCTGCCAGTTCTCAATAGGCCAGCTCCTGCTCGGCCATGTAACAGAAGTGTTTATAACTACATCGAATTTCTGTGAATGATCTACCTCTACAGGAAAATACTCTAACTGTTTTTCTCTAAAACTTAACTCACCTATTCCGAGGGGAAAACTGATAAAATTAAAAGTATCAACTGTCCAGTGTGCAAGCTTTGATGTATCAAAAAGAATAACAGCTTTTTGATATTTCTCAATTTCTTTTGTATCGTGAATATGATAAACTTTGTCAATATATGGGCATTTTGCAAAAAGGTGTGGATTATGCGTGAAAAGTATAAACCTTGAGTTTGTACCATACATAATGTAAAGCTTTTTTATCACAGCCATAGCGAATAGACAATCTCCCATTCCTTCGCATTGCAGTATTATTGCAATAGCTTCCTTTTGAGTATTTGAAGCTGCTTTTTCTTCAACGTTCATTTTTTCTTCAACTCCCAATGGTTGTAGGTTTTCATCAGTAGATACATTTGCAGAATGTTTTTATTCTTCCTGCAGTATTAATATATCTTTTCTCTTGCAGAATTCTCTTAACTCTTGAGCAACCCTTCTAATTACCGATTCCCAATCTCCGAATGTTTTCTGTCTGAACAATCTCATTGTTGGATACCAGGGACTGTCTTCCCTTTCAAGCATCCAACGCCAATCAGGTGCAAAGGGTAGTAATGTCCATACAGGTTTACCTAATGCCCCTGCAAGATGAGCTACTGCTGTATCTACTGAAATCACTAAATCCAAATTCTCTATTATCGCTGCTGTGTCTGAAAAATCTTGAACTCCATCCATTAAATCAATAAGCTTCATACCTTTTGGTGGATTTTTTGCCTGCTCGGAACCCTTACCTTTCTGCAAACTATAGAATACAACATCCTTAATCCTTGATAATGGCAAAAAAGTTTGAAGTGTAGTAGAACGGTATTTATCACTATAATTTTTCGGTTCTCCAGCCCATACCAAACCTATCTTCTTTTTTGATTTAGTGCGTTTAATCCTTTTCTTCCATTCCTTAACTTTTAAAGAATCTGTCCTGATATAAGGTATATCAGCAGGGATGTTTTCAAGGGTTGTATTAAAAATACGTGGAAGACTAAGAAGAGGACACGCAACATCAAATTTGGGCAACATGCTCCATGGATTAAGAGTAAAAACTTCATCAACCCCATCAGCATTTTTTATTAAAGATGACAGTTCTTTTGGACAATCTACTATAACCTTTGCTCCCCTTTGTGCTAAGAGCTTTGCGTATCTTATAAAATGGATTAAATCTCCAAGACCTTGTTCTGTATAAAGTAAAATTGTTTTTCCGTCAATTTCTGAACCATTCCAGAAAGGTTGTTGACAATGCTGATAAAGCGAACCTATTTCTTTCGTCAATAACCGCCACTCGTATTCATTCCATCCTGTTTCGAAGTCTCCTGTAAGAAGAAGAAGCAATGCATATCCGAAATGTATTTCAGGTGAATTAGGGCTTAACTCGAGTGCTTTATTATAATTTATGAATGCTTCCCCTATAAGCCCTTTCTTTGTTAAGACACTGCCAATATTGTTATATACTTCTCCGATGTTTGCATCGAGATTCAGTGCCTTTTGAAAATATTCGAGTGCTTCATCGTAGTCGCCCTTTTCTTGTAAAACAACACCGATAGAATTATATGTATGGGGATTGTGAGGTTCATATTGTAATGCCTTGTTAAAGTAATCGAGTGCTTCATCAAATTTCCTTTGCTGATATAACATTACGCCTATATTGTGATATGCGCTTGTTAAAGAGGATTCTAAGTCTAATGCCTTTTTATAGCAGTATATAGCCTCAGCAGCCATTCCACACTCTTGATATGTTTCGGCAAGATTATAATAAGCAGAAGCAAATAAAGGATTAATTGATATAGCCTTTTGATATTGAGTTACAGCTTCTTCATAGCGACCTTGTTCCTGATAGAGATTGCCGAGATCATTGAAAATTTGATAATTCTCTGGTTGATTTTTCAAAATTTCTTTATAGGCGTATTCAGCCTCTTCAGATCTTCCAGCTAAATGAAATTCGTGTGCATCCTGAATAAGCTTGTCAATGTCCATGAGCTTAATTGTTACTTTGGAATTTTAGGGTAATTTATATTAATTTATATTAACAGTTTGAAGTTCTAATTACAATTAAAATTCTTATGGGTAAACATTTAAAATTTAGGCTTACTATAGTTTTTGAGGAGATGTCTTTTCTTTCACTCCCTGAACGAAAATTTTGACCCTTCTAACCCACTTTATTCATAAATTTATGAGTAATTGGCAGATGCAGTATTTTCGTTCATTCTCGGCTCGATATAATCGAG
>CAYOJI010000104.1:0-5529 GCA_964404225.1 uncultured Nitrospiraceae bacterium | reverse complement strand
ACATTATAAGGTGAGCCCCTTTTTTATTCATCACGGAATTGGTGATGCTTCCTCCATGATTTAAACAATGAGGCTGTAGCAGGTAATGTAACTGATATAAGGATAATGGAGTTTCTCGATGAAGCTGGCAACAGACAAGAAGCCCCAGCAGTATCAGGAAGGATGCTTAAACACTGGCACTATGAGGGTATGAGGCAGTTAGGTTTAAAACAGGGATTATCCTTTTGTGATTCGTGTAAAATTGGCGAGCCAGTCAGACCAGCAAGACTGGAAAATGGAATTCTTTCTCATAAAAATGCAATAAGTGAAGGAGTAAAAATTGTTGTTCAAAAATGTACTATTTGTGATATCCATGGATATCTTGCAGCAATCGCAAGGGATGAAAAGCGGGGTGTAAGAGCAGAAGAAGGTGAGGAAGAACAAGAAAGCGTTTCTGAAAGAAGAAGTTCCAGAGTGATGTTTTCATGGTTAATGCCTGTTCTAGGTAGCGAATTCCCTTCCAAACAGGTTATTCATTCAAGAGTCAAAAGCGGGGCTGAATTTGATGATAAAAAACTTATTTCTCAGATGCCCTTTAATAAATCTTATGCCTCGGGTATATACGCCTTTGTTTCAGCACTTGATATAGATAGAATTGGACTTGTTGAATTAAATCTGGGAAGTTCAAATCCCTACGCAATTGATGATAACAATAGAAAAGCCAGAATCAGGGTTGCTATTGAGGCCTATCGTTTAATGCTCTCGGGTCAGATAGGGGCGAGTCTTTCCCATGCAGTTCCTCACGGGAATCCAATAGAGATACTTATTGCATATTCTGAAAGTGGACCTCTGCCTTTTCCAGTATCGCCAATGTATTCAGATTATATCTCAAAAACAGCGGGGCTTATGCCTCAGAATACTAATCTTCTTTATTGGGGAAGTGATACACCAGCCGGTGTTACAAAGAAAAATACAATTAACGAAATATTTGATGAGGTTTTAAGCAAAGTTTAACAATGAAGGCATTGGTTTTTGATATTAGGTTAAACTCCCTTTACTCAATCAGGATTCCCTTTACATGGCAATCTTCTCTGACATATCCTGTATTGCCACTTCTGCTATTATAGGAATGCTTGCAAATGCCTTACAGCGCTATAAAAACGATAAACACCCATTAGAATATCTTGCCCTTATTGAAAATGAGATAATCTGGGCTGGTTCAAGGCTTATAACCCCTTGCGTTATTAAAAGCTATATAACTTCTGCGATTGTAAAATGGGATGATATTTCCCCTTGGAAATTTACCAATGCCCTTGGAAGACAATTTGCCTATTCCAAAAAATTACAAATAGCAGCAATATTCAAAAATGAAGTGGATATAAACGATATTGTTGAGGCACTTAAAACCTCTCCTCTAACCTGTGGTGATAGTGAATCTCCTATTTCCTTAGATAGTAAAGTCTTGTTTCTTTTACTAAAAATACTAAAATAGAAGACGGAAACGGACAAGTTTACTTAATGCATGAAAGGTGCAAGAAGCAAGATAATAACTTTTCATTAGTAAGTTATATGGTTCCTGTCCGAGAAGAAAAGAAAATATTGAACCCATCGTACCTAAAAGTCAGGATATCTAATGAAAAAGTTTTTAAGATAGATGAGATAGGAAATGTTTTGGCAAAACCACTGGCAGAAGAAAAGGAAGGTAAAGCAATAGGTAAGAAAAGGAAGAGTAAGAAAAAGTGAAAGTTAAAACCTTATTTTTTCATTTTACCTGTAATGAATCCGTAAAGGGAACGGCTGAGAAGCTGAGGGGGTTTTTGCGGATAAATTTGGAGAATATACACTTATTCATCAACACCTGACTGACAACGAGCTTCTTTATAAAGCACCTCTTATTCAATACAAGATATTTGATGGTAAACCTTTTGTTCTTGGAATTAACGAAGGTGCAGAAGTTTTGCAGTCAATCTACGGAGAGATAGACTATATCCGAATTGGCGAGGCTGAATATCAAATAATAGAGAAAGCTGTAGTTCTCAGAACTGATTATTTTGGTGTTTCCGATGAAAAGATTACCTACTCCTTTCTCGCCCCGTGGCTTGCATTGAATGAGAAGAACTATGAGCAATACCAGAAGCTCGGCACATGGGCGGAAAGGAAACAACTTCTTGAAAAGATTCTCATTGGCAATATCATCTCAATGTCAAAAAGTCTCGGCTATCCAGTGCCTGAGCCGATAAAGGCGAACATCGGTAAAATGAAGGAAGTTTCAATTAAACTAAAAGGCACTCCAATGCTCGGCTTCTTAGGCACCTTCTCTGTGAACTTTGAAATCCCTGATTACTGGGGCATGGGTAAATCGGTATCAAGGGGGTTTGGGACGATAATAAGGGTGGGTTGCTATTAATTTTGACAAACTTCAATGATTAAGTTATACTTCATTTTATAAAGTAAAACTATATATAAGGAGGTAAGATTATGCCTATGGTAACTGTATCATCAAAGGGGCAGATTGTCATGCCAAAGGAGATACGGGATGCCATCGGTATAAAGCCAAAACAGAGGGTTCTTGTAAAGGTTGTGCAAAATCATGTTGAAATCATACCCCTACCGGAAAATCCTGTTCAGGCATTCTGTGGCATTTTCAAAGAGGGTTCATCACTTACAGAGGCTCTTTTGAAGACACGGAAGAAGGAGGCAAAATTTGAAGAAAAGGATATTGCTCGATTCTTACGCACTTCTCGCATACCTAAAAGAAGAAGATAGCTACAAAAAGGTAATGGAATTTCTAAATTCTGCACCCGATAAATGCACTGTTATGATGAATGAACTCAATGTTGGAGAGAGTTATTACATTATTGCCCGAGAAAGGGGGATCAAGCAAGCAGACTACCTTATTGAAACCATTCTTCCCAATCTTCCGGTAGAGATTATATCCAATTCACTTAATGATATTATTGATGCATCCAGAATTAAAGTTAACCATCCTGTTTCTTATGCTGATTGCTTTGTTGTCTCTACAGCACTCCGTGAAAAAGCTATGATTGTTACAGGTGACCCTGATTTTAAACAATTTGAAAATATGGTAAAAATAGAATGGATATAAGTCTGGCACGTTTTCTGTAAATTAGTTTATAGAGTTAATGGATTTTGAGTTTGTAGAGATAGGAAAACAAGAATGGGTAAGGTTGAGAGGTTTGAAGACATAATAGCTTGGCAAAAAGTTAAAAAATTCAGATGAACTCAATCAAACTCCATGAACTTTATGGACTCCATAAACTCTACGAACTCTATGAACTCTATAAACTTAACAAACTAAGGAACCCTATGCAACTTGTTATAAACACATACGGTTCATATTTTCAGAAGAACGGTGACTGCTTTAAGGTAAAAACTGATGACAAGGTATTTGAAATTTCATGTAAAAAGGTCTCTTCTATCTTAATATCCACTGGTGCATATATCACTACAGATGCAATAAAGATGGCGATGGAAAATAACATTGACATTGTCTTTATTGATGATTTTGGCGAGCCCTATGGAAGAGTATGGCATCCAAAGCTCGGAAGCACCACTCTTATAAGAAGAAGACAGCTTGAGATAACAGAGACAGGAGAAGGACTTAAGCTTGCCCTTGAATGGGTTAAAACTAAATTTAACAACCAAATAGATTTTCTGAAGAGGTTAAGGCAAACAAGACCTCACAGGTCTGCTGAAATAACATCCTATATTGAGAAACTTCAAAATATAATGACAGGGATTGAAAATCTTTCAGGCACCGTATCTGAATGTAGAGGCACAATTATGGGTATAGAAGGTAGTGGTGGAAGAGTCTATTTTGAGGCTCTGAGTGCACTTATTCCTGAGAGGTTTAAGTTCGAAGGCAGAAGTAGGAATCCTGCAAAAGATGAATTTAACGCTCTTCTTAATTATTCCTATGGAATTTTATATTCTTTGATTGAAAAAGCATGTATTATTGCAGGACTCGATCCTTATGTAGGATTTATACACACTGACCATTACAACAAACCCTCGCTGGTTTTTGATTTGATAGAAAATTACAGAATTTGGGCTGATGAGGTTGTAATAAATCTGTTTGCTTCAAGAAAAGTTAAGACCGAATATTTCGATAAAATTCCAAATGGAATGAGTTTGAATAAAGAAGGCAAAGCTATGTTGTTAACTGATTTCAATACCTTTATGGATGAATCAATAAGATACAGAGGGAGGAATATTAAGCGTTCAAATATAATTCAATTTGACTGCCATCGTCTTGCCAATTATTTAATAGGAGAACTCGATGAGGCAAAGTGATAAGTTGGTATGGGTGATTTACGATATTGTTAATGATAAAACAAGAACACAAATTGCAAAAACATGTAAGAACAAAGGGCGTTACAGAGTGCAGAAATCTGCGTTTTTAGGCACACTAAACAAAAACCAAATAGATGAGCTTAAGATTATGTGTGAAGACATTATAAATACTGAAGAGGATTCAGTCTACATCTTTCCAATGTGTGAGGATGATTTTAAGAAAGTGAAGTTACTCGGACAAGCATTTGATAAGAAACTCATAAGCGATGAGATAAAGGCGCTGTTTGTATGACAGACATTCGGAAGACAGAGGACAGAAAACAGACAACAGAAAAACAGAACCTGACTGCTGAAAATAATCTTGCGTCTGACATCTGTGTTCTGTCTTCTGATTCTGATACTGAAACCACTCCGATGATTACACCTTCTGAAATAATAGAACATCTTTATTGCCCAAGATTTACTTATTTTATGAATTGTTTAAAGATACCCCAACATGAGGAGTTAAGGTATAAGGTTTTAAAAGGAAGAAAATTACACGAAAAAAGAGAGAAAACGAATATTGATTACCTGAGGAAACGGCTTGGATGTATTGATAAAGAAATTTCTGTATATATAGCATCTAAAAAGCTACGTGTAAGAGGTATAATTGATGAGGTTCTGTATCTGTCAGATGAAACACTTGCCCCGCTTGACTATAAATATACAGAATATACAGATTTCACTTTTCAAACACATAAAGTGCAATCAACATTATATGCACTTTTAATAATGGAGAATTACAATAAACAGGTAAAGAAAGGTTTTATTTGCTATACAAGAGAGGGTAATAAGGTAAAAGAAATCGTTTACACAGAAAAAGATTTTTTCTATGCTAAGGATGTGGTTGATGAGATTTTCAATGTGATACTTAAAGGCTATTATCCTAAAAAGACACGCTGGCAAAATAAATGCATAGATTGTTGCTATAGAAATATATGCGTATAGAGGGTTGTTCTTTGACAATCTAATCTGACTAATTTGAGAAATTTATTGGGATAGGATTACAAATAAACAATAACCTATTGTTAAAAAGCAAAAAATGATTATTGTACGATGTAAAGAATGATAAAAAATGATAAAAAAATAAATAAACAAGACGATGATTTTATTAAAAAGAGGGCAAGTAAATTTAACAAATTTTCTTGCCCTACAAATAGTTATATGAAATTTGCTGTCTGAATCCTATTTCGATAG
>CAYOJI010000103.1:0-5578 GCA_964404225.1 uncultured Nitrospiraceae bacterium | reverse complement strand
AAGAAAGTTTGTTAGATATGCTGCGTGACCTATCACGGAAAAGGTGATGCTTCCTATTGAAAAAAATATAGAGGATTTCCTTTATTTTTCTGTTACAGCGATTATCGAGTCTCTTATTACCTTTAACAGTTGATTAAGATTCTCTTCGCTTATTATCAAAGGAGGCATAATTACAATGACATTCCCCAGAGGTCTGAGAAATACTCCTTTACCTCTTGCTTCATATACAACCTTCCAGCCAATCTTTTCTTCCCAGTTGTAAGGCTCTTTCGTTTTTTTGTCTTTTACAAGTTCTATACCCGCCATCAGCCCAACATTCCGAACATCTCCTACATGAGTAAGTTTTAAGATATCCTTAAGCCAAGCTTCGAGTATTTCTATCTTGTGTTTTAAACCATCTAAAATCTTCTCCTTCTCAAATAATTCGAGACATGCTATGGCTGCTGCACAAGCAAGGGGATTACCAGTATACGAATGCCCATGAAAAAAAGTTTTTAAATCTTTAAATTCACCTAAGAATGCATTATAAATTTCTTCTTTTGCAATAGTCACAGCAAGTGGCATATACCCGCCTGTTATACCTTTTGAGAGACAAATGAGATCAGGGACTACCCCCTCATGTTCACAGGCAAACATCTTTCCTGTCCGTCCAAAACCTGTAGCGACTTCATCTGCGATCATTAAAATGTCATATTTAGTACATAACTCCCTTACCCTTTTGAGGTATCCCGGGGGAGAAGTTATCATTCCACCTGCTGCCTGTATAAGAGGTTCTATGATTAAAGCTGCGATTTCATGTCCGTAACCCTTAAAAATTTCTTCCATTTTTGAAACACATTCAAAAGAACAGGCAGTATATTTCATCTCAAATTCACATCTATAACAATATGGAGAAGGTGCCTTATAGGTTTTAAAAAGGAGAGGTTGAAATATCTTGTGGAAAATATCTATTCCACCTACACTTACCGCTCCTATTGTATCTCCGTGGTATGCGTTATTCAATGAAACAAAGACGTTTTTGCCTTCTACACCCCTATGTTTCCAATATTGGAAAGCCATTTTGAGGGCAACTTCTACAGAGGTCGAACCATTGTCGGAATAAAACACCTTTGAAAGCGAAAATTCAGGACTGTGAGCTGGAAAACTATTTGACATAATCTGCACAAGCTTTTCTGCAAGTTTAATCGCGGGAACATTACCCAATCCTAATAATGTACTATGCGATATCTTATCGACTTGTTCTTTTATTGCTTCATCTATCTCTTTTTTCCTATGACCGTGTATGTTGACCCATAAGGAAGAAACTCCGTCAAGGTACCACTTACCATACAAATCCTTTATAAAACAATCATTTCCTTCAGTGATAATTATAGGAATTTCTTCCACCCATTCTTTCATTTGTGTAAAAGGATGCCAGATATATTTTTTGTCAGCTTCCTCAAGTCTTTTATTTTCTTCTGCTATACTCATTTTTAAATCCTTATTAATCTTGAATTACTTTAAAGATATTCTAACGAATTTATAGTCAATTATTATATCCGTATTTTGCGATTAAAATCCTTTCAATATTAGCATAATCTTTTACTAATCTAATTTCCAAATATCCTGTTTCTTCAGCGATTTTCTTTATACTATCTGATTGAGATATACCAATTTCAAGCACTAAAACACCGTTATTTTCTAAATAATTCTTTGCTTGAGGCACAATAATCCTATAATAATCAAGGCCGTCTCCCCCTCCATCCAGTGCATCCAATGGCTCCCAATCTTTGATCTCAGGCTGTAAATTTATTAAATCTTTTCTTTTGATATAAGGTGGATTTGAAACTATAAGATCATATTTCAATTGTGATAAAGGTTCGAATAACGAACCCCTAACAAAGGTAACGTTTTTGATACCGTTCAATCTTGCATTCTGGAAGGCATATTCTAATGCAATCTCTGAAATATCTATACCATAAACAGAATTTTCGGGAAATTCTTTAGCAATAGCAAGTGCGATGCAACCACTACCTGTACAAAGATCCAGAATATTCAATCTATCTTTGCCACTCGACTTCAATCTTTTAATTTCTTTTATTGCCTCCTCTACAAGTAATTCTGTCTCAGGCCGAGGTATTAATACGCCCTTCCCTACATTTATTTTTAGATTACGGAATTCTGTATAACCTAATAAATACTGAATAGGTTCTTTTTTTATCCTCCTTTTCAAAAGTTCATTAATCTTTGAATCAATTTTTTCTGGAATAGCTGGATTATCCCTATAAAGTATAACTCTATCTAAATTCATACAATGTGAGACTATTAATTCAGCCTCACGAATTGAATCTTCTATACCATATTTTTCAAGGATTTCTTTTGTCTGTCTTATCTTATCAAGTGCTTTCATTTAGATATTCACGAGGTTGTTACAATTAATACAAAACCAAGAAACATTAATAATGCCCCGAGGAACCTTTCTCCAATCTTATTTTCTCTAAAAAAGAAATATCCGTAAATTACTCCTATCAAAAGGCTGGTCCTTTTAATTGAAATCATATAAGCAACCTTGGTTAAACTAATAGCAATCATATGCGAAACTATCATTAACGAATAAAAAAATCCAGGAATAAAAAGGGATCTAAAATGTTTCTCCGAAAAAAAATTTTTAAGAGCTGTCCTCCCCAAAAAAAATGCAATCGGACTAAAAGCTATTGTAACAGCTATAAAATAAGTAATTCCAAAAAATAACGGAGATGAATGCTCAATTGCCATCTTGCCAAGTGACGATGTTACACTATAAATTAACGCAACACAAATCATGAGGAGCGACCCTTTCTCTTTTGCTATAGCTTTGAATGGATTCAATAAACCCTTTCGTATCTCATGCACATTTAATGTATAACTTCCAGCGGTAATAAAAAGGATTCCCAATCCACCTTGTAAAGAAACCTTTTCACCCAATATTAAATAAGAGACTATTATTAAAAAAAGAGGCGTCAAGGATAAAAAAGGAAGAGTTAAACTTAGCGGAGAAAGTCTGAGCGCTTTTATATATAATATTATTGAAATTGTCTCTAAGGGTAAAGCTACCAAGAAGGCTTTATAAAAGACCACATCTAATTCAGGTATGGGTATAAAAGACCATATAATTATCAAAAGCGGAAGGGAAAAAAGTAGTCTGAACCATGCAACAAGATATTCATTACTTTTTACAAGCACTTTCTTTGTAAGTGCATCACTTGTGGCAAGGGCAAATGCAGAAAAAATTGATAAAAAAACCCAATTAAAAAACATTTTTAATAATACTTAAAATCCCGAAGAAAATGCAGCATTAACTTTATTCTAATACCCGAAAAGTCTCTCAAGTGCTGATTCGGCATGCTTAAAAATATCTTTATTAATTTTTTCTTCAGCAACAAAAATTAAGGAGAGTTCTGAATTATAAGAATTATAATTTTAAATGACAAGTAAGCGAATTACATTTCAACTCGCGTAATGACCCCGTGAAGTTTGCGAGAAGGGAATTTATAAAACTGTACGAAATGATGGGTTATCTTTTTCATTATTGAAAACAGTTCCCAGAAAATATTCTTTGTTATTATATCTTCTACTCCGTAATATATTGCCTTTTCTTCTATCCCTGCTTCACGTAAGACTTCTTCGATTTTAATTATTTCCATATATCCCATCTGTATTTCAAATACCCTTAGACCTTCTATAATATCCTCTTTAAAAAAACCAGTTACACCAAAGGGTTCATCTTTTTTAATAATTGACACAAAAATATTGTCCTCATAGATAATGCTATGGAAAAACATTGTCTGGACAATATAAAATGGTATCTCTTTAAAATCCTTTAATAAAAATAATGCTGTACCCGGAATCCTTTCAGTTGTTGAATATACCCTTGCAAATTTGTGAAGAAAGTCTTCTAAGGGTATGAAATCCATCATCTGATAAAGTCTCTTTTGCCCTTTTGTATAGAGGATAATTGTCATTAGAGGAAAAGATGTAAGGATGATAGACCAGTAACCACCATGTGGTATTTTATAGATATTTGATAAAAAATATATAATATCAAAAATAGTTACGAATAGAGAGACGAGCATTAACCATCTTTTACCCTTTAAATAAAAAATCCATGTCATCATGACTCCCGTAATAGTCATTGTACCCGTCACTGCTAATCCATATGCTGTAGCCAGGCGGTGTGAGTCCTTAAATTCAACTATAATAAATAAAACCGCAAATAGTAAAAACCAATTCACAAATCCGATATATATTTGCGACCTTAGTTCAGGAGATGTATAATCCACCTTGAACATTGGCATAATATGTGTATTTATTGCTTGATAGATAATTGAGAACATCGCGCTAATCATAGCCTGTGAAGCGATAACCGTGGCAATTATGCTGAGAACCAGAAAAGGTATATATAGAAAATGCACCTGTCTATATATCATTTCAAAGAATATGTTTTTAGCTTCTGGATTATGAATAAGAAATGCACATTGTCCCATATAATTTAACACCAGTACAGAGAATACAAAATACCATCCCCTGATAATAGGTTTACGTCCTAAGTGCCCCATATCAGCATATAATGCTTCACCACCTGTTGCACAAAGAATTACTTCGGATAAAACAAAAAAACCCATGATACCATTTCTTAAAAGAAAGTTTATTGCATAATATGGATTTATCGCTTTGATTACTACTGGAGCAGAAATTATAGATACAATTCCAGAAACTGATAACGAAAAGAACCAAAGAAGCATCAGTGGTCCGAAAGAAGCGGCTACCTTATTAGTTCCTTGTTTCTGGAATATAAATAGAAGTATCGCAATGACTGACGCGATAAGGATCAAAGTTTCTTGTGAAGTACCCTGAAATCCGGGAATAAGAAGTAATCCCTCCACAGCACTAAGGATACTGATAGCAGGAGTTATTACACCATCTCCGATAATAAGGGAAACTCCGATATAAGTAAGTAATGTTACTAAAGATATCTGTCTGCTTTTTTTGAGCAAAGGAACAAGTATCTCTTTGAGAACAATCGTTCCCCCTTCACCCTTTTTGCCCAAGCTCATTGCAAGCCATGCGTATTCAACTGTTACGAGAATGATAAGGGTCCAAATAATAAGTGAAAGAACACCTATTGCATGGGATTCGGTAGGCTTTGTAAGTAAAAATATTACGGTGAAGGTATAAATAGGGCTTGTTCCAATATCTCCAAAAACAAGACCGAATGATTTTATTATCTCTTTTATAAAGCGATACTTATTTGACATTTTCTCCTCCTTTGAGGGCAAAGGAGGAGAAATAAAAAAACGGGCGAGGTTAGTCTCCTCTCCATTGCCCTTCCAAAACGCCTACGAGGTTAGCTGTCGGGCTCGGGCTTGGAAGTACCCTATTCACGATTTAATCTCGTGAAATACGCCCCAATAGTGGTTCCCCCGCATCCGCTATTACACGGATTTCGGCTACAATTTTATTAACATCTTAGATCTTTCTTATATTACTGTCAATAAGGTGCCTTTCCTCGCTGAAAAGGTATTGTTTCCACAAAATTGACAAAAGGGGCAACCATCCATTA
>CAYOJI010000102.1:0-5789 GCA_964404225.1 uncultured Nitrospiraceae bacterium | reverse complement strand
CCTCTGACAGAGAGAATTTGAACCTTATCCTAAATTTTTAGCAGACAATAGTGATATCCAACATTCATTAAAACAGTAATGTCAAAAATAGACAACTACCTTTGTTTCCTCAAGTATCCTGAGGAGATAAGAAGATATATTTATACCACTAACGCTGTAGAAAGTCTTAATAGTAGAATTGAACATATCAGGATAAAGCTTGGTGGTTATTTTCAGTCTGCCAGTATACTTGAGATTAATCTTATGCTTCAGATTGATAGACTGAAACAAGGAAAATGGAAAAATCCTGTTCCTATACTTAGGGCAAAGGCTTATGAACTTTTACAAATCTTTAATACCAAGTTCTACCACGAGACACAAAATTCTTAACAAGCCTCGGATCCGATAAGAATTATGGCCTAAAAACTTTTAGTTTTAGTTCCTTAATCGGCTTAAAATGCTTAGCATTGCTGGAAACAAGTGTCATGTTATTTTCTACGGCTGTTGCAGCAATAATTGCATCTCCTGCTCTTAAACCAGAGGACAGGGTATATTCCTCAATATATATGCAAGCCCTGTGACCTATATTCTCACTAAATGGAAGGACAATAAATCCGTAAGAGGAAATAAAGTCTTTAATGTATTTATGCTGGTTTTTGTTATCTGCGGATTGAAGAAGCTCCATATATGTTTGAACTGATAAATACCTCTCCTCCGTCTCGTCCATCAATTTTGCTGCTTTCTCATTCCCTCTTTGTGCCCAGATAAAAATATCTGTATCAAATATCACTGTAGCGCACCTTTCTTAAATCCTTAAGTTCTTCTAAAACAGGTTTTTTCTTATGTCTTAGCATCCCAAAGAAAGGATGTTCTTTAACTTTCCTTATTCTTTCTTTAGGGGTAGGGATAATAATACCTTTTATCTTGCCATGATAAAGGATAGTAACTTGCTCGTTTCTATCAAGAGCTTTTAATACATCCTTCATCTTATACCTTAAATCCACAATAGATGCCTTCATTCGATCACCTCCAAAAGTGTATACTTTCATTATACATTTTTGTTAGAATATGTCAACCTTAACATCCATTCCCCAAATTTGCCGATAGAAGTGTCATTGCGAGCGAAGCGAAGCAATCTTAATACTTAGCAAGGAGATTGCTTCACACCCTTCGGATGTTTGCAATGACAAATAATTAAAGGATATTTGCGTCTAAAGATAGGGGATAATATGTATAAAAATAGCATACTTTTGGGGTCTATAATAAAAAAATCTTCTAAAATTTTTCATTTTCCCACCGCCTAGCAAGTGGTAAGTATAACGCAAACTGGACTACTTTAAGCAATATTCTTAAAGATAAAATGAATTTAATACTATAATTTATTAAAAAGTATTATAATAATTTTACCGGAATTAGCAGAAAGGAGATAGAAAATGAAAAAATTTTTAGTTATTTTATTTTTATTGTTTATTTCTACTACACCTGCAAATGCACAGATGTCTGGTATGATGGAAGGTCAGACAGGAATGTCGCAGGAAGGACAGCAGATGCCGATGATACCCATGATGCAGAAATGCCAACAGATGATGATAGGACATGGGATGCAGATGCACGAGATGATGCATATGATGATGGATATGATAAAGATACAGAGAAAGATGATGAGAGGGATGAGTACTGCAGAAAAGAAAGAGGCTATACAAGATATGGATAAGATGATGGAAAGGATGGAAAAAATGATGTCCGAGATGAGGAATATGATGAGAAGTGGGATGATGCCAATAATGCCTGAGGAACCTAAAAAAGAAGGTGAAATAAAAAAGGAAACTTCAAAACCCGAGCCACTTAAACATTAATGAAAGGCTCAAATTTAATGTTTTTTTCCAAAAATAGAGGGTATCCTATGTTGAGAATGAATAGATTTTCTTAGAATTATCAAGGCTAAATTTAAAAATATTACTCCACTTAACGTCTTGCTATTTCTGTTAAAAACATCTACTTGACTTTAAAACAACAGCTATCCTACCATTAAAGATGCATCTCGAAGAAGTATTTAAGATATACGAGCCTGATCTGAAGTTAGTCGAGGAAAAACTTAAAGAGCTCTTCAAGAGTCCTGTTTTTGCAATCCCCATGATTGGTCAATATATTCTTGAAGGCGGAGGGAAACGACTCAGGCCTTTGATCCTTTTACTCAGCTCTGAACTCGCTGGTTATGAAGGAAATGATCGATTAACCCTTGCGGGTATCATAGAGTCTGTACATACAGCCTCACTTTTACATGACGACGTAATTGATGGAGCAGAAATAAGGAGAGGGAAAAAGCCTGCCCATTATATCTGGGGAAATCAAATCGTAATATTAGTCGGAGATTTCCTTTATTCAAATGCATTAAGACTCGCCGTCTCCTACAAAAGTCAAAGAATTATGGAAGCACTCTCAGAAGCCACAACAAGAATGACAGAAGGTGAAATATTACAGTTAACAAAAACAGGCGATTTGGATATAACCGAAGATGAATATATCGAGATTGTTTCAGCAAAAACTGCTGCCTTGATATCTGCTGCATGTAAAATAGGCGCAATACTCGGATCTCTGCCCGAAGAAAAAGAAAACGCACTGACTCGTTTTGGGTTAAAGACAGGTATTGCTTTTCAAATAGCTGATGATATACTTGATTACATGGCAGACGAAAAAAATCTTGGTAAACGGCTTGGGAAGGATCTCAAGGAAGGTAAAATTACCTTGCCCCTTATTTATCTTTTAAAATCAGCGACAGATAGTGAAAAACAAGAAATTAAGGAAATAATCGACGGTAAAGTTAAAATAAGTGGGCTAAAAAGGATTTTAAGATTATTTGAAAGATACAATTCTATAGAAGAATCTTTTAAAAAAGCGCACAAATTTATATCTGAAGCAAAAGCGGAACTTGACATCTTTCCGAATTCACAAGCAAAAGAAGCATTATTAAGTGTCGCAGACTATACTCTTTTAAGAGGAAAATAGATGCATCCTCTTGCTAAACTTGCAAAAAAAAGTGTAGAAACATTTGTTAAAGAAGGTAAAGTAATTGAACCACCTCAAAACCTTCTTCCTGAGATGTCTGGAAAAGCAGGTGTATTTGTTTGTTTGAAAAAACATGGTTATTTAAGAGGATGCATTGGTACCTTCTTGCCAACCAGTGAATCTATTGCCAAAGAAACTATATCAAATGCTATTGCTGCTGCCACAAGAGATCCCCGCTTTCCGCCCGTCGAAGAAAATGAACTTGAGGAGCTTGAATATACAGTTGATGTTCTTTCTGAAGCCAAGCGAGTAAATGATATATCTGAACTTGATCCAAAAAAATATGGAATAATTGTCGTTTCGGGCAACAAAAGAGGCCTTTTACTTCCAGATATTGAAGGAGTTAACACGGTAGAAGAACAGATTAGCATAGCTAAAATGAAGGCAAATATCCTTCCCCATGAAGATTTAGAAATCTATAAATTCGAGGTTAAAAGATATAAATGACAGAAATACCAATAAAAGGTAATCTTAAAAATATAAGTCTTCCCAAATTACTTGCCCATCTTAACCATATGAGAAAAACGGGTACTCTTAAGATAGAAACTCCTCTTTTTACTAAAAAAGTTTATTTGGTTAAGGGCGATGCTATATTTGCTTCATCTACTTACGAAGATGACAGATTAGGAGAGATGCTTATTAAGGCTGGGAAAATAACTATGGAACAGTACGATAGGTCGGTTGAGCTTCTGAAACAGACAAAAAAAAGACAAGGTGCAATACTTGTTGAGCTCGGTTATATCACTCCTAAGGATCTGTTTTGGGGTGTTAAATTTCAGGTGAAAGAAATAATATATAGCCTATTTCAACTTGAAGATGCAGAATATGAATTCATAGAAGACGAGATACCGCAGAACGAGGTAATAACATTAAAAATGAGTATGGGCAATCTAATATACGAAGGAGTAAAAAGAATAGACAACTGGACAAGAATAAGAAAAGAGATGCCAGATCCAGATACTATCTTAAAATTGAGTAAAAATCCTGCGACTCTATTTCAGGACATTGAACTTACACCTCAAGATAAAAAAATGTTGACAATAGTCGATGGAAAAAAGACGATTAAAGATTTAATCAATAGCTCATGGATAGGATCTTTTGAGGCAATGAAAATCCTCTATGTGCTCTGGTCCATAGGCATATTAGAGCCAAAGGAACTCGTCGAAAAACCAACGGTAGAGATCGAGACCCTCTCTATTGAGGATATATTACAGCCTGTTTCTGAGGGAGAAGAAGTTTTTAAAAGAAGAGTTGAAAAAGTATATTCAACCCTTGATACTTTAACCCCTTATGAATTACTGGAAGTGGATATAAACATCAATGAAGAAAATTTAATAAAAAACTATTACAGACTTTCTAAAGAATTTCATCCTGATAGATATTTTTTGTCTGGAGATCCTTCTTTAAAAGATAAATTATCCACAATATTTGATGCTATAACAAATGCCTATAACCGATTGAAAGAAGAGATTTCCAGTAAAGAAGATGTAGCTGCTACAAAAACCGAGAAGGAAAAAGTGTTGGCTTTATCAAATGAAGAGGAGTCAGAAAAGCAATTTAAGAAGGGTATCGAAGAATTCAAAAAAGGCAATTTTAAAAAATCTGTAGAATTTTTAAAAACAGCAACCAGATTACAACCTAATAATGCTAAATATTGGAGCTATTTATCCCTTTCTCTTACTAAAATCCCAAATGGTTTTCAAGACGCTGAAGAAGCTTTATATAAAGCAATAGAGATAGAGCCTCGTAATGCGGATTATTATGTCAATTTAGGGCTTATATATCTTAAGATTGGCATGAAAAAAAAGGCACGCGATCAATTTGAGAAGGCGTTGAAATTAAATCCTAATAATACTAAAGCAAAAAAAGCTCTTGAAAAGACAAAAATATAAACATAAAATTCCAAAAATATCATTGTGCTTTTTAACCATATAAAAGAGTTCTATTTTCTTACATAACCGCCGCTTCTTCCCCCTCTTTTTTCAATAAGCATTATGTCTGAAATAATCATTTCTTTATCAACAGCCTTGCACATATCATAAATAGTTAGGGCAGCGGCTGAAACAGCTGTGAGGGCTTCCATTTCAACACCAGTTTGTCCAACTATCTTCACCTGAGATTCTATATCAATCTTACTTTTTTGGTTATCAATGTTAAACTCTATATCTACCGAAGTAATATTCAATGGATGACACATGGGAATAATATTTCCCGTATTCTTTGCTGCCATTATGCCCGCGATCTTCGCTACACAAAAAACATCACCTTTAGGAATTTTTTTATCTTCTATCAATTTCAAAGTCTCTGGTTTCATATAAACAGACCCTCTTGCAATGGCTTTCCTTTTAGTTATCGGTTTTTCGGTAATATCAACCATCTTAGCCTTACCCTGCTTATCAAGATGCGAAAAACTCTTCATAGTGATTTCCTTTCTTAATTAAAAATTCCTGAAAAATACTTTGCTCTCGAGCTGTTTTTTTAAAAAAATCCTATATGGTGCCGAAGGCGGGACTTGAACCCGCACGGCCTTTCGACCACTAGACCCTGAACCTAGCGCGTCTGCCAGTTCCGCCACTTCGGCTTTAATGTATTATACTCAAAAATTAAACTGAAGGTTAGATATATAAATAAATTATGATAAAAATAGATTTTTCTCATTTTAAAGCCTTTCTGAAAAGTAATTTTATTGAAAAGGAAGCATCACCAATTCCGTGATGAATAAAAAAGGGGCTCACCTTATAATG
>CAYOJI010000101.1:0-5801 GCA_964404225.1 uncultured Nitrospiraceae bacterium | reverse complement strand
CATTATAAGGTGAGCCCCTTTTTTATTCATCACGGAATTGGTGATGCTTCCTCTTCTAGTCAGTGATATTTCGCTGTTAGAAATTTGTCTGATTCAAGATATTCTATAGCACGTTTGATGTCTTCTCTTGTACCGATTAAAAGAATCACATCATTTTTATTCAGAACAAAATCAGGAGATGGATTATGATAGATTTTATCTCCCCTTTGAACTGCAATGATAGTAACACCTGTCTGGGTTCTGAGTTTTAATTCCTTAATAGAATGTCCATCTACATGGGAATCTTCTTTTATGAGATATGTCTCTGTGTCTATCCCCTTTAGGAATCTATATCTCTCTGCAAGGCTTTTTCTTGGTAATTCTACTGTCCTCAGTATTCTGTACTCGTCTTTTCTGATATCGTTTATATATTCATTTATGATATTTACAGGAACATGATAGTGGTGAAGTACTCTGGAAAATATCTCTATAGAAGTCTCGAATTCTTCTGGGATTACTTCATTTGCTCCGAGACTTTTAAGGTCGTCAACCTCTGCAAGATATCTTGTCCTTACAATTATATATATATTAGGGTTTTCTTTTCGTGCTATCGCAACAATACTCCTTGTAGAAATGGGGTCTGATATGGCGATAACTAACAGCCGTGCCTTTGAGATATTCAACCTATGTAATATCTCTTTACTACTGCCATCACCATAATATATAGGTTCTCCCTTTTTCTTCATTTCTCTTACAATATCACTATTCATCTCAAGCACAACATAAGGGATATTGGTTCTCTTTAATACTTTTGCAAGGTTCTGTCCATTAAGCCCAAAACCTATAATTACTACATGTCCATGTTTTTTTATAGGGTGAATTTCTTTCCCCATTATATCTTTGAACTTGTCGAGTCTTTTCAAAAAATTTCTTGATGTAATCCATGTAGATAAAGAAGGGGCGACTTTTAAGATAAAAGGTGTTAGTATCATGGTCAATACAGAAGATGCAAGAAAGATCTGGTAAAAATCCTCTGTAATCAATCCTGCTTTTTTGCCTGCAACAGCGAGCACAAATGAAAACTCACCTATCTGTGCAAGACCAAGCCCTGCATGGATAGAAGGTCTTAAAGGGGTTCCAATCATTATTGAAGACATAGTACCTGTAATGAATTTGAGTCCTAAAATCATCAAAACGATGGCAGATATGTCTAAAGTATTTTCATATACATGATCAAAATTCATAAGCATTCCGATTGATACAAAAAATAATCCTATAAAACTGTCTTTGAAAGGCAATATATCTGACATAGCCTGATGTGAATATTCTGACTCTGAAATAACTATTCCTGCTAAAAAGGCACCAAGAGCGAGGGAGATACCGAACCTTGATGTTAAAAGTGGTATACCGAGGCAAATTAATATTATAGTAATTATGAAAAGCTCTCGGCTTTTTGTACGGACAACCTGATGTAGAATTTCGGGAACTATCCATCTGGCGCTTAAAAGTACCCCTGCTATTATTAATGCTGCTTTTCCCATTTTCATCAATATATCTTGAATCTTTATAGTCTCACCAGACAGAATAGGGATCAAAAGCATTAGCGGAATGATACAGAGGTCTTGAAATATAAGTATACCTACCATAACACGCCCATGTGGAGAATCTGTTTCTCCCTTTTCTGATAATAGCTTCAAAACTATTGCGGTGCTACTTAGTGCATAGAGAAAGCCAAAGAAAATAGATTTATTGATATCTCTTATCGCAAAATATGTAAGAACTGCGGATAATACTGTTGTAAGCACAACCTGCAATCCACCCCCTCCCAGAACAGCTTTCTTGATCCTGAAGAGTTTAGCCATAGAAAATTCTATGCCGATTGTGAATAGAAGGAGTATTACACCAATTTCTGCAAGCATTTCAATCGCATGTGTATCTTTTATAATCCTCATCCCATACGGTCCAATAACAATGCCTGCAATAATAAAGCCAACGAGGGAGGGTATCTTAACTTTATGGAGCAAAAATACAACGACAGCAGATGCAATAAAAATGACTTCTAAGGATTTTAAAAACTCATATTGCATAGTTTTTATGCTAACATAATTAATGATTTACTTCATATCAATTCTGTAAGCTATCTTTAGGACTTACAGGGTATGTCCAATGTGTAAAAAAATACAGCACTTCAAAGGTAAAAAGAGAGGAGATACAGTCACTTGTAAAAAAATGCGGTCATCAATTCATGTTGAAATAAAAATCAAGAAGTTATTTTCTTTTTCTCCGCAAATCTTTTTACCGAAACCGAGCATCTTAACCGCGTTTCTCCTTTTTATTCCGCGTTAGCAGTTTACAAAGTAGATAAAACCATATTTGCATTTATCAACTTAATGTAGAAAAACTATTTTTCGACTTTTTTCTCCATTGCTGAATTCAAGATTTCAATTTCTTTCTGTGATTCATCAATAGATTTTGTTAAAGATTCTCTTGCTGCTTCAGGATTATGGAAACCATCTGAATTCTCAGCAGTCCACCATTCCCAGAGAATATGAGCTTTTAGATGCTGATCCTGTGCTTTCTTTATTGTTTCAACGTCCACTCCTGCCTTTTTTGCCTCAACAATTTTATCAATCAACTCAGATAGCCAGAATTCAGCCTTTCGCATTCTCCCCTTTGTATATGCCTTTATAGAGTCAATTGCGTATATTGCCATCTCTTCTGTTAATTCTGTATGGCATTTTAGACATGTCTCTTGAAGTTGTAATCTTGGAGTTAAAGGAATATGCGATGTATATATCTTACCTATTGTTTTGTCTTTTATCTTTGGAGTATGACAATTATTACATCCAATACCCCCTCTTGAGTGTTTTGAATTGTAAAAAGTTTCAGCTTCAGGATGTTGTGCCTTCCATAAAAGTCCCTCTGTAAGAGGGTGTTTAAAATCAAGGAAACTTACCCTGTTTACATAATGGTCGTAAAGATCAAATACTTCTTTATAAGGAATATGGTTTGTCCTACTGTCTTCCATTGTCACAGTATATTTTGAAGTATTTGGATTTCTAAGATCATACCCTGGATTGCAGGTGTATTCAACATGACATTGACCGCATATAAGTTTTGTATCATATCTTTCAAGCAAAGCTATCTTTCTTTGATAACCCCTCATTCCCATTTCAAAAATATTTATTTTTGTTCTGTCAGTATCCTTATGCCAGAGTGTATCTTTTTCAGGTCTTGTCAAAGCATCGATTAAACCATCTCTAATAATTCTCGGTTGCGCAGCATGAGGGTCATGACATTGAAAGCAATTTATTCCATGCTGTAATGTTCTCACAAGTTCAACTACATTTGATGTCCTTGACCACTTTGCACCCTTTACAGTGTCTCCCATGTAAGCCCAATCAAGGATATGGTCCTGCGACTTGCATTGGAGACATACAGGATTTGCTGCTGCAGCGCTCTGAGGAATAAAAGATTTATGCTCATTTGTTTCAGGATATTTGTCTGTAAGCACATCCCAAACTTTGCCCTTTTCAAAAACATATTGCCAGCCATTTTTGCCATGAAAACGTCCGCCATATGCCCTGTCAACTGCAAGATGATCAATTAATGCCCACAAGTGAGAACGGGTTAAGCCATGTTCTACAGTAAAGCTATGCCCCATCATAAGCTTGTCCCATAAAGGGTTAGGTGCCCGGTTTGTAAGCTGGGATTTTTCATCTCTTGCTGGTCTGTGATAAGAACCTTTCATAAAACTATTGTATTGTTCCTTATGACATTGTCCACACGCTTCCCAAGATGTATCTGTTATAGGCCTGTTTTTGGGAATTGGAGCACTAAGATGTTGATCTATTCCTTTGTGACAAGAAGAACAATTTACTCCTTTATGCTTGCCTGATATATGAAGGGTCTTGATAATACCATGGCAGCCATAACAGATGCCGACATTTACTGATTTTTCTGAGGATGTTGCCTTTTTGATATCTGAATCTTCCGAAAGCTTCGTCTTTTCAGCATAAGCACTAAAATAACTTAATGTTCCTAATACAAAGATCAAGGAAATAATGATTAGAATTGAACCCCCTTTCTTAAACATATGTCCTCCTTTCATTTGTGCATAAAAATAATCTTATTTATTTTCTATAAACAATATAAAACAGTAAAATTAGAAAAGCTATTATTTACCTTTAATCTGAATATATCTGGCAATGCCATTTCGTGTAATCAAGCCTATAATTCTATCCATATCTACGATAACGAGTCTGCCAATGTCTTCTTTTATCATCTTTTCAAGGGCGTTCATTACCCCATCTTCCGGCGATATCTCCCACTGCTTTCTATGTTTGGCATAAACTTCAGAGACCCTTATTTTCTCAAAGGCATTTTTGGGTATATCCTTTATTTCTTTAAGTGTTATCATGCCAAGGTATTTTCCTTCAGAAACGACTGGAAATCCTCCGTATCCATATTTAAGAAAGAAGCTATTTACAAGCTCAGCCAATGTAATAGATGTATCAACTGTAATCAAATCTCTCGCCATGACATCCCCTACCTTGATACCTAAAAGAGATTCCTGAAGTAATGACTGCTGATAGCTTGCCTGTGCTGCTGTGTAAAGGAACCAACCTATTAGTATAAGCCACAAACCTTCGGGTACTCCTGTAAAGACAGAGAATATTCCGAAAAAAATGAAGAACAGAGCAATTTTTTGTCCTATGCCAGAGGCCTTCTGTGTCGCATAGAAGAAGTTTTTCCTTTTTTCCCACAAGATGGATCTCAAAACCCTTCCGCCGTCCATGGGAAAACCAGGGATGAGATTAAAGATTCCGAGGATCAGATTTATCTGCGCAAGATATGCAAAAAGCGCCCTCATACCGCCTGTAGTATTTGCTGTGAGATAAAAAAACAGTCCAGCAAGAATGAAACTCGATACAGGTCCAGCTATGGCAATTCTGAACTCTGCCTTTGGATGGGGAGGTTCTCCTCTCATCTGGGCAACGCCTCCAAAGATAAAAAGTGTAATACCCTCTATGGAGATTTTGTACCTCATTGCTACAATAGAATGGGCAAGTTCATGGAAGGCCACGGAACCGAAAAGTAGAATAGCTGCAATGGCACCTTTAATCCAGTGAGATGCTACAGGTAACTCTGGAGCTGCTTTTGGGAAATAGAAAGTTGACAGTGACCATGTTATCAAACCAAAAACGATAAACCATGTGAAATGCACCCTTATTGGTATGCCCATTATTGTGCCTATCTTCCATGCTCCCTGAAATAATCCATTCATGTTGTCCTCCTTGCATGACTTAATCCACAATCTTAGAGTATGGCATTTATCTTAAATTTTTATGATTTTATTTCCCACATTTGTTCTCTTATTTGAATACCTCTATATAGTCAAAATAAGAAATCGCTTGTTCTTTAGTATTATTGGAGTCATTCATGATTGCAATTTTTGCCAGAGAAGGGGGATTTTTACCGAAGGCTTTTTTATAATCATCTACAATATTTACTCTCTCCTCACGCCATGTTTTTAAATTTTTAGACCCATTCTCAAGAACTACTGTCTTTACTATTTTCCATTTGGGGTCCTTAAAAATTGTCTCTTTATATGTTCTGCTTGCCCAAACATAGCACAAACCGCTAATGTTAGGCTTGAAACCTCTCTTATATCAAGAATTATAACCTTCCGTGCTATAGCAATCATGGCGACTGCTTTTTAAATTTCCTCAGATAATCAAAAACACTTATATTCCTTGTTAGATCCTTTCACTACTGTCCGCTTAAAATAGAGACTGTTGCGCGTCAGGTTCTCTAACTTT
>CAYOJI010000100.1:3369-6122 GCA_964404225.1 uncultured Nitrospiraceae bacterium | reverse complement strand
CCGCAAAACTTTTAAAACTCTCCTTCTTAGCCATTCCTCTCGTTTTTCAAATAACTATTAACAATTAACGATTAACTCTTAACAGCTATGTTAATGCCCAGCACATCTTCATAAACCTTTCTTATAAACTCCCCCTTCTTTTCCCAGGTGTAATGTTCCTCTACCCTCTTTCTTCCAGCCTCTCCCATTTTTTTTCTCAATTCGGGGTCTTGAGCGAGTTTCAATAGTGCCTCGGCAAGGTCGTTGATTGTCTGTTGAGGGGTTATTGGCTTAATCTTAAATCCACATTCATTAGTTACCATTTCTCCAGGTCCTCCATAATCCAAACATACAACAGGCAAGCCTACAGCCATTGCCTCAAGAACAACCATACCTCCTCCTTCAAATGAAGGAAAAACGAAGATGCCGGATGTAGATAGTTCCTCTAAAACAAATTCACGAGGTATATTACCAAGAAATTTTACTTTTCTTAGCAAGTTATTCTTGTTCACTAATTTTCTTAATAATTCTCTGTCCATGCCATCGCCAATGATAGTTAATTCTGCATTTTTATCAGTTTTTTGTAAAAACATCGCAAAGGCATTTATAGTAAGGTGAAAACCCTTTAAATAAATCAGTCGTCCGACAGTAATAATTTTAAGACCACTATTTTTAACTGTATTAAATTTTGTGTTAAAAATGCTATTTATCCCATTGGCAGATTGAAAAAACAAACTATCATTAGATAATAATTTAAATGGATACTTGGCTTTTTGGTTTTGTGAAATCAATATTATCTTTTGAGCCCTTAATATTGTAAAGAGATATAATGGTTCGAAGTATCTAAAGAAGTTTTGCACTATTCTTCTTGACATCTCTAAAAATTTTGCCTTCATTCCATACAAAAATTTTAACGGCACTTCGGGATGGCTACCTATAGGACCCCAAACGAATGGAATATTTAACAAACTTAAACTTGAAAAAATCCAGTCATTAACAAATGTAATGTGATGTGTAATATCAAACCTATTTTCCTTTACCAATTTTTTGGCTCTAAAATACACGGCAAATTGCCATAAATAATAATACAGATGCACACCGCGCTGCCCCTTTTTCCAGAATCTCATCCATTTGGGTAAATCAACATAAACAAAATGTAGATTGGGTTCAGGATTTTTCTTTAATTCTTCTTCAATTACTTCTCTATTATTCGCCCTTGTTATAACCCAAACTTCTGCAAATCGTGCAATCTGCTTTGCCCAGTTCCAGCCAACACCCGGTTCAGAACCCTTATGAGGTTCACAGGCATAAGCACTAACTAATACTTTCAACATCGTTATTTGTTATTGGTTATTAGTTAATCGTTATCAGTCATTAGTAAAACCATTAACTATTAACTATTAACAAATAACCATTAACTGTTCTTTCTTTTAGAAAGGTAATTGATATACCCGTTTAATAGCGTCAAAGCTTTATCAATCAAGACGATGCCTTTGGCTTTGTCTTCTTCTGTAATAAGTCCTTCATCTAATGAGCAAATTAGTTGGTCCTTAAGTTCAAATAGAGAACCACGAGATTGACGGCAGAATTGTATATTCTCTTGATAATGGTATCTTCCAAATCCCTCTGCAATATTATGCGTTGTTGACCTTGATGCCCTAAGCATATCATCAACAAGCCTATATTTTTCGTCATTCGGGTATTTCTTTACTAATTGAGCAATAAATTGTCTTACTTCTCTACAAGCTTTCCAGCACTCAAGTTCCTCAAAACTCTTAAAACTTACCTTTTTAACCATTCCTGTCTTTCCTAATAACCATTAACCATTAACCTTTACCTTTTTTATCATCCTTCTTCTTTCCACAGCAGTACCGTTTAGTTGCTGTGGATGATCTTCGGTTACAGCCATGTTCAACAAATAAAATAGTATCAGGATTTCAGGGGACAGCAAAGAAACTATAGGTAAGAATGGATTTCCAGTGATATATCTAAGCAATTCATCACCCCTTAGTTTTTTTAGAAGAAAGCCTGTCTGGTAAAGAAAATGGATGAGGTCAAGCCCGGCAGGGGTTTCAAAGCAGGCTGATTCCCAGTCGTAGATGAAAACTTCTTTCTTATCTTTGCTCCAAACCATATTCCATGGGGTAAAGTCACCGTGTGAAAGAGCAAATATTATTTCTTTGTCTCCAATTAATTCTTCAAGATATTGAAATCCTTCTATTAAAATGTCTCTATAAGATAGCGGATATGTTTCTATACCCACCTTCAAATTCTTATAAAACTCAGAGTCAATAAATTTCCTCTTAACCATGGTATTTTTAATGAGAACATTCAATACCTCTGCATAATCTGCATTAAATTTGCTCCCGCCAGATTTTCCATCAAAAGGTGGCGGTGTCTGAATCATCAGATACGCCTTACCTACTGTCCCTTCATACAAGCATTCGGGATGCCTGACTCCTATCACCTGCCCTCTGCTCTCTAATAACTTATAACTATTAACCAATAACTTTAAAATCTTCGCTTCATTCTTGATCCTCTCTATTACTAACGGTGTTTCACCGATTTTCGCAAATCCCAGAACGTTTCCTCCAGAATCCATAATCATTGCGGTTATTTTTCTGAAGGGACCGGGAGTGCCGGTAGAGAGGGCAAGAGAAAGGTTATCGTGATGGAAGATATTTGTTATTGTTTCTTTTATTTGTTGATTCAAGTTTTTACACACCCCTCAATCCCCTCTTCATAGAGGGGAAGTTTTAATTCCCCTCTGGTTA
>CAYOJI010000100.1:440-3269 GCA_964404225.1 uncultured Nitrospiraceae bacterium | reverse complement strand
AGGGGAGGTTTTAATTCCCCTCTGGTAAGAGGGGTGGCACAAAGTGACGGGGTGTGTCCTCTAAAAAGAGGGTTGCACCCCCACCTTCTTCCCATCTTAATAGAAGGGAAGGGTAAAAAAGTAAACAATTGTTATGCTGAACTTGATTCAGCATCTCCAATTGTACTCTTTGAGTTGCCTAAATTCACTTTTTTTGACTTAAATAATTTCAAACCCCCAATTGACGATAAAAACCTCATTATAACCTTGTAGGTTTTCCCTTTCAGACTATAAGGCCTAAACAAATCCCATGCCTTCTTTGCGAGCTCCGGGTTTGTTGGAATAATCCATCGGCAGTTCTTTTTTGAAGGAAGAGCAATATAATCGGTAATATCTGATTTCCATAAATAAAATGATTCATCCGGGTCAACCTTTAGCATCTTCCTTGTCATTTCAGCCCGACGCTCAAGCACAAGTTTTGTAACCTCATGCACGACGGCATCAAGTGGTTTATCAGTCGTCACAATCCTTGCATTTGGAAGTGATGGTATAAATTCTCTCCATTCCTTCACCTGTCTTTCAAGTTCCTCAATAGGCAATTCCTGCTTGCGTTTGTAAAGCTCTTCTGGCTCATTATCAAGATAAATCGTAAGGTCGGGTTTAGGTATAAATCTTAAAGGTAATTTCAGAACCCATTTAGGGAGATTGAATCCATATCGGATGGGGTCAACAATAATGTCATAATAATATCTGTCCATAATAACTGCTGTTGTTTTAATCTTCATAGGAAGAATTTTAAAATAGTAGCCGATGATATAATCAAATGAATAATACCCCCATCTGAGGAACGAAGTTATCCTGCTCCGTCGCTTCGGACTATGCGGATTTGCAATAACGAATTCATTTTCTAATTTGGATTTTCCGAGTAAAGTCCTAATTTGTGGCAATGCCCCCGGCCGCCAGTGAAGATATATAGTTTTTCTGAAACAACCCAATAATTTCTCTAATGTCAATTTGGATATGCTGGATTTTCCTCCACCATCGGGTGAAAGGACAATCACAAATAACCCTGTTGGATTCAATACCCTGAATGATATTCTTTTTATTTCCCATAGCAATTTTAATATCTTTTTTGAACCATATTTTTTCTTTATTAGTGAATTTATTTCAGGAATCAAATCAGCAAGTCTGCCTGCAGACGTTCCATCTATTGCCGCTATTACTTCTTTTCTAATCTGTGGACTCAAATATTTGTCTATTGCATCGGCTGTCTCTAAAGGCTTTTGAAGATACAGTTCTTGCAATTTCATAAAATGCTTTTCAAGGAATTTATCTTTGATAGTTTTTTTTATGAGAAGATATACTGCCTGAATGCCATGCGAGGGCACATAGAAAGACTTATATTTTTCTCTTCGAACTAAAAAATCAGAAGAAGTCATACAATATCTGTTTATACCTATATCGTCTAACAAGAAATCAAGCTGCACCACAGATATTCCTTCAGAATTGCTCTCCGCAAGTACATAATAAAAACATGCAGGAACATCATAATGAAGCTTCTGTATTACAATAAAACCTGTTTCAGATGCTGTTCTTGTTATTAGAGCATCAAGGGTTTCTTTTTGACCCAGATCTACTGCGATATCGATATCAGAAGAGGCATATTCAGGAAGGGTTTCATAACTATGTAAAATACAATATGGAACAAATGCCTTTTCGAAATATGCGAAAAATGTTCCGACAAATCGTCTTACAGAACTCATATCCTTTGGAGTACTTACTGATTAAAAATGCGATGGTTTGTTTTTAATTGGACTGTCAAGTTTTTGTAAGGATTGATTCATTCTCGATAAATAGATTGGAATAATCATAAACAAGGGTAGAAAAAAACTCAAGAAGCTTATAGTCGGCCCCGTAATAGTCCTTAATGTTAATATAATACTAACTCCAAATAATTCAATATAAACACTATTTGATCTATTTTTTAGTGCGCAAAGAGTAGTTTTGTACAAATTGAAGACCAAGAACAATGACAAGAATACTAAGCCTGTAATACCAGTAGAAATTAACGCATCAATATAATCAGAATGTAGAGTTGAAGCCTCTGACATATATCTTTGCAAAATTAATCTATTACTTATTGCGAAACCTGACCCTAATATCTTATTTATTAAATCACTTTTCCAAAAATAGTCCATAGCGAAATCCCACATCGTTGTTCTGCCGCTCATTGTCATAATCAAAGTTTCTGGTGACCCTCTTTTTAAATATAAAATAATATACGGTAGGTAAAGATAAGTTAATAATATTAAAAGTAAGTACATGAGCCCTTTCACAATAAAATGTAATTTTCGAAATAGGATCATACTTAGACATAGTGCGATAAAAAAACTCAAAATAGACGTCCTACTTTGTGCAAATATCAACAATAAAAAGGCAAATAGTATCCAAATTAAATTTGAGCTCATTATTTTCTTATCCGATAATTTGACAAATCTTATTAAACTTATAAACAACACAACGGCTGACAAAAGTCCTAAGGAATTTGGATTTATCTGTGGTACTATGCAAACAAATTGAAAAGGCAAGAACGCTTCTCTTGAAGAAACTGGTGGTTGAATAGCAGATCCAGGCAGAAAAATAATATTTAGAACTGTGGCTATTAGTAGCAACTTAAAAAAGTCAACAATCCTTTCATAGAATCTCGAAGCGACTATAGATGAACGATATGATAAATTCCAAACATAAACACCAAATATGAAAACCGCAAATATTTCAGCCAGTTTCCAGAAACTATAAAGCAACCACTCAGAAAATAATATTGTTGAGATAATGCCTATAACTATATAC
>CAYOJI010000100.1:0-430 GCA_964404225.1 uncultured Nitrospiraceae bacterium | reverse complement strand
TTTAAGCGTAATCGGTATGGATATATTTATTCTCTCTTTCACTAAGAAAAATCCTAGAATAAAAAAAATCGAAGAAGAAATACCAATGAATCTATTCAGATTCATTAAACTTATTGGATTAGCTTGAGCCTCAGAAAATCCTCGGGTCTGAAAGAGTAGAAGAGCAAAAAATAAGGCATATAAAGGGATATATAGAAACCAGTTTATTTTACTTTCATTCATCGGGATTGTTTTTAGCCTATTACAAAGACAATAAAATCTCTGTTAAACTCGCTATTACCTTCTCATGAGAATATTCTTTTATCATTTCCAAAGATTTCAAACCCATTTCTTTAATTCTCTCTCTATCATGATATATTTTTACTATTACTTTTTTTATATCCTCAATATCCGCTGAATCAAAAATATATCCATTCTTCCCTTCTACTAT
>CAYOJI010000099.1:0-6149 GCA_964404225.1 uncultured Nitrospiraceae bacterium | reverse complement strand
TTTTAAATTCTTTCGAAGAAAGAATTTCCCTCGGGGACTCGATTATATCGAGCCTATAATGAGCGAAAATACTGCCTCTACCAATTACTCATGAATTTATGAACAAAGCGAGCTAAATGTCATTCTCCATCAGAAAGGATATAAAATTGGTGTATGAAGAAAGGAACATTCAAGATATCCAAGAAGACTGTAAAAGGTAAGACATACTACACAGCTGTTATTGTCAAAAGTTACAGAGAAAATGGGAAGGTAAAACAGAAGACGATAAAGTCTTTTGGAGGGGTTACATGGGAAGAGGCACAGAGATTAAAACTTGCGTATACTGCAAAATCTATTGAAGGAATAATTCATGTAAATGATATTGAATGTGAAGATGGAGTCTCATATGGAGGAATATATTTAGTGAGGCATCTTTGGGAGCAGATTGGATTAGATGGAGCACTCAGGGGATGCAGGGGATATTTTCCTGAGATTTTTTCTATGGTATGTCAGAGGTTATTTGATCCTGACAGCAAGTTACAGTTAATAGAGTGGGCACCTGATACAGCATTATCATATCTTGTTGGATTAAAACTTGAAGAACCTGTTCCTCACAGATGTTATTTTGCATTAGACAAGCTGATGAAAGATAGAGGGCAATTAGAAGAATTATTTCCATTGATAGCGAAGAAATTCAATCAGGATTTAAGCAGACTCTACTACGATATAACCTCTACATATTTTGAGGGCAGCAAGGTAAGGATAGCTCTTTATGGATATCCTCGTGATAGATGATAATATAAAAGCTGCTCTAAATATATTTGGAATAAAGCTGATAAAGGCAGAAAAAATGTATTGGCGAAAATGAATACTACTTTCTTTATTTTTCAAGGACTTACGTTCAAAAATTTATAAAGTCGGGTTAAACCTTCAAACCATTATCTATATGATGAAGATTTCACAGACAGGATAAATGATGAGATATGCAGGCTTGCGGCCTCCAAGATAACAGATGACATTACAACAAAATTTCTAAGAGCCTGTCTAATTCCTCTAAAGAATAATACTCTATTTCAATTTTCCCTTTTTTGCCCTTTTGAATTATTCTTACTTTTGTGCCCAGATTCCTTATTAATTTTTCTTCAAGAGACGAAATCTGGGGATCCTTTTTCTGTTTTGGTTTTTGAGGTATTAAAGTCTTTTTGGATAATGCTTCAGCCTCTCTTACACTGAGACCACCCTTCACAATCTTTTTTGCAGCTTCAATTTGGTTTGTTCTACCTTCGATTGAAAGTATTGCCTTTGCGTGTCCTACAGTCAAATATCCATTGTTAATCATAGACTTAATTTCATCGGGAAGCTTTAATAGTCTGAGATAATTTGCAATTGTTGCCCTGTCCTTGCCAACTTTAACCGAAATTTCTTCCTGCGTCAACTTAAAATCTCTAATTAATCTGTTGAATGCTTCAGCTGTTTCTATTGGATTAAGATCTTCTCTTTGAATATTTTCAATTAATGCTACCTCAAGGGCATCCTTCGAAGCTAAGTTTTTTATAAGGGCAGGTATCTTCTTCAGCCCTGCAAGCATTGCAGCTCTCCACCTTCGCTCTCCTGTAACAATCCTGAAGGTACCGTCACCAACTCGAGAAACTATAATAGGTTGTATAACACCTTTTTCCTTTATAGATTCAGAAAGTTCTTTAAGAGACTCATCTTTAAATATCTTTCTTGGTTGTTGTTCTCCAGGTAATATACGATCGATGTCAAGATTTAAAATTTCTTCGCCCTTTTCAGGAATTAATGCTTCAAGTCCTTTGCCTAATGCTGTTTTCATTCAATAACTCCTTAGCAAGTGATAGATAACTCTGAGCACCCCGTGAACGAATATCATAAAGTATAGCGGGTTTCCCATGACTGGGTGCTTCTCCAAGGGTAACATTTCTCGGAATTATTGTATTGTAAACCTTTTCTCCGAAATGTTTTCTAACTTCTGATGCAACCTCTTGTGAAAGATTATTCCGAATATCGAACATCGTTAACAAAATACCCTCGAGTTCTAAATCTGGATTAAAAGAACTCCTAATTCTTCTCAAGGTTTTTGTTAGAAGACCTAACCCTTCAAGGGCATAATATTCACATTGTACAGGAATTATGACAGAGTCAGCAGCAACGAGTGCGTTTAATGTCAATAGCCCTAAGGATGGTGGACAGTCAATAAAAATATAACGATATTGTCCTCTTATAGATTTAGTTGCCCTATATAAAATCTTTTCCCGTTCATTCTTTCCTACAAGTTCAATCTCTACACCTAAAAGATCTATCGTGGAAGGTAATATGTCAAGATGTTCCATATTAGTTTTTTTTATAGCTTCCTGAACATCACATCTCTCGGTATAGACATCGTATAAACTTTTCTCAATATTTTCTCTTTCTATACCAAATCCAGATGTTAGATTACCTTGGGGATCTGTATCTATAACAAGGATATCCTTTTCTGCGAGAGCAAGAGAGGCGGCCAGATTAATAGCAGTTGTGGTTTTCCCCACTCCACCTTTTTGATTGGCTATGGTTATAATTTTTCCCATATTTTTAGGGGGATATTTTGAATTATTATAACAGGAAATTTATCTTGAATTTCATCTTTTTCCTGAAAATACTTACTGTTAGTCTATATTATTTATAAAATTTTTTGTAGAAGTAGGTTCTCTTTCATCTATGAAAAATAGACAATATTGCAAACATTAGTTGAATTAAGATTCTTTCTCCTAAAGAATTTGCAGCTACCAAAATACTTCGGCAGCAAAGAATCCTACGAATAATGAAATTAATTATCTCAGACAGCAATAAATTGTGTTATAATTCTGTATGTAATCTCTCTCAATTTTTATAAGGTAGGCATTGTTACGATATAAAAAGATATTTATAAATAATCACTGTAACAATCATTGTCTTCATTGTTCTTATCAAAAAAAAGGCCTTCTACAACCCAGTATTGAATCAATAATTTCAAAGGTTATACCAGAAGACCATGACGGTGTTGAATTTTATGGTGGCGAGCCTACCCTTAGAGATGATCTATTGCCCATTATTCAAACTGCAAAGAGTAATGGATTTAGGAGAATTAAATTAATTACAAATGGAAGACTATTTTCAAACATCCATTTTCTGCAAAATATTATAAACTCGGGATGCAATATTTTTGAAATAAAACTTTGGGGTTCTAATTCCCAACTTCACGACGGTATTACTCAGACATATGGAAGTTTTATTGAAACCCTCAGAGGTTTAGATAATTTAGTAAGATTTTCAGAAGAAAGATTTATTTGTATACGCATTCCAATTTGTAAACAGAATTATTCAGACCTTGAAAATACAGTTGCAATGGTTTTAGGCTTTGAGATCAACCGTATAGTTCTCTCATTCACTGATTATAATTTATCCATAAAGAAAGCAATGTTTCATATAAGAAATGCTATTAATATAAGTATCTTTAACAGGGTATGGATTCTAACAGAAGGTTTACCTTTTTGCGTTATGAATGGGCTTGAACCACATATTATAGAAATTTACACGGGATGGAATAATATTGAAAATAGAGTATTTCAAAAACATAAAAATTGTGGAGAATGTATTTTTAAGGAATTCTGTCCTGGTATAGAAAAGGATTATCTGAATAGATTCGGAGAAGATGAATTTTTACCTATAAAAGAAAACAAGTATTTTTCGGATATAAAGATGGTTTATGAATAAAAAAAGGGTTATATTGATCTCTTATAATTGGGCAAAACATTTCTCACTTGCGCTTGGATATCTAAAGGCTTATGCTTTAAAAAGTAATTTTATCAGAAAAAATGTAGAAATAGAAATTATCGATTTTGACACAGAAGAATTAAGTGTACAGCAAGTAGTCTATTATATCATGCAGAACAGACCTGATATTATAGGCTTTTCATGTTACTGCTGGAATATTAGAAAAGTTCTTGATACCGCAAGGATAATAAAGACAATAGACCCTCAAATTAAAATAATTCTGGGCGGGCCCGAGGTTGGTCCGATCAGTGAGAAATATCTAAATGAAAATAAATATATTGATATTATTGTGAAAGGAGAAGGCGAACTTACTTTCAGCGAGCTCTTGAATTATTATTTAGGGGAAAAGCATATCGAAGAAATTAAAGGCATAGGATATAGAATTAACAATAAAGTAATAGAAAACCCAGAAAGCCCTCCTATCGAAAACTTAGGTGATATTCCATCACCATATTTAGAAGGTATAATTAATCCGAGAGACAAGGTTACTTATATAGAAACTTATCGTGGCTGTATCTTTCGCTGTCATTATTGTTTTGAAGGTAAAAATCTTCCAAAACTCCGTTTTTTCCCAGATGAAAGAATAAAAAAAGAGATCGAATATATAATGAGTATCCCTGAAATTAGAAGTTTTCATTTTGTTGATACAATTTTTAATTTCAGAAAAGACAGGCTAAGACAATTAGTCGAAATTATTTCAAAGGCAAACAAAACAGGAATTGAATTAAGAACCGTTGAGGTCATCGCTGAATTTGTAGATGAAGAGACAATCGAACTTTTTAAAAAAGCAAATATTAAAAGCGTCGAGACAGGTCCTCAGACAGTAAACATTGATACTCTAAAAAATGTGAATCGCTATTATAATGAAGAAAAATATAGGAATGCAGTTAGACTAATGGAAGAAAATGGCATCGAAGTAATAGCAGATCTAATTATTGGGCTTCCCGGCGATAGCTTCTTTAAATTTTTTAAGTCTGCTCGAACTATTATGGATATAAAACCTACAACTATTGTTTTTAGTATCCTTCATGTCTTACCAGGCACTGTACTTTATGAAAAAAGCAAGGAATTAGGAATTAAATTCGATGACGAGGCTCCTCATCTTATATTGGATGCACCTGACTTTCCTTACGAGGATATAGATAAGGCCGTCATTATGGCTTACAGTCTCGATAAAGAATACAATATTAAAGCATAAAAAGTATATCTATATATGCAAAAAGATTCGTTACTATGGAAAGAACTCAAAGAGAAATTTATACAGGATTTAAACTCTGCAGAGCGATACTTTTTTCTAAAAAAGGCAAAAGAAGCAATGATGGTTAGAGGATACCCTGCGTGTGAAGATCTTTATCATTACTGTTATTTCTTGACGATTAAAGAACGTATCAGAAACACCAATGCACAGGGAGGTAGCGGACTTCTAAGGTTTATAATTGTTGAAGGGACAAAGGAAGTGGAAGAAGCTATAAAATTATATCAAGATAAACTGGAAAAAAAGAAATTAAATACATCCGAAATAAAGGGTTATAATTTTCTCGATTTTTTTTCTGAATAAGTAAAAATTATTCCTATGCGGTTAATACTTTTTGATATAGATGGCACATTAATAGATACAGGCGGTGCAGGCTCGAGGTCGCTTAATCTGGCTTTTAAAGAATTGTTCGCGATAGAGAATGCCTTTGAAGGAATCAGCATGGCAGGAAAGACCGATGTGGAGATTATGAAAGAAGGTTTAATAAAACACAAAATCCCGGTTGACGTCAATATTGATGCTGTTGTAAAGAGTTATTTAAAGCATTTAGAAAAAGAAATTTTAAATGACAGAAAACATGTAAAACCAGGGGTATATAGGCTCTTAAATGAACTTAAAGTCTCGAGAGATACAGCGCTTGGACTTCTTACAGGAAATATCGAGAGAGGAGCAAGAATAAAACTTGAACCTTTTATGCTGAACGAATTTTTTCCAACAGGTGCCTTTGGCAGTGACCATGATCATAGGAATAAACTTTTACCTGTTGCAATTGAAAGGTTTGAACGCATATATCAGAAAAAGATAGAATTTTACAATTGCATATTAATAGGTGATACTCCGAGAGATATAGAATGTGGGAAGATATATGGAGCCAAATGTGTAGGAGTCGCAACAGGTCCGTATTCAATCGACAAACTTATTCAAGCAGGTGCAAATTATGTAGTTAAGGATTTAACAGATTATAAGAGCCTACTTCAATTTATATACAATTAAAGAGACCTTTCAGTTTTTATCCAATATTATTTTTTCGAGGAAGTAGCAAATCTTTAAGGGGTATGAAAAAGCCAAATTAGGGGGCATGTCCCTTTCGCTCCCTGGGTGAAAT
>CAYOJI010000098.1:0-6204 GCA_964404225.1 uncultured Nitrospiraceae bacterium | reverse complement strand
ACATTATAAGGTGAGCCCCTTTTTTATTCATCACGGAATTGGTGATGCTTCCTCCGAATTGCCTCATCAAAAATCTATATGAAACTTACTTACCGTATAATTTGCTATGTTTATATTTAGTATAGTATATTTGTATAATGGCTTGTAAATTGAAAATTGTTTTCAAAGGATTAATAAATGATTCCTTACAAAGATGATAATCCTACGAGTACTTTTCCTTTTGTAACAATTATAATTATAGCTATAAATATATTTGTTTTTCTTATCCAAATGACCTTTCCATCGGGGATGAGAGAGATTACATATTCGTTTGGAGCTATACCTCGTAACATGCTCACATTTGAAACAACTCAACCTGTTCATCCCACTATAACTGTATTTACTTCTATGTTTATGCATGGTGGGATATTCCATATAGCTGGGAATATGCTTTATTTATGGATATTCGGCAACAACATAGAAGATCGACTTGGTCACCTTAGATTTATAATTTTTTATATTTTATGCGGTATAGTTGCTGCGTATGCTCATGCTTTTGCTAATCCAGATTCTGCAATACCGATGATTGGGGCAAGCGGGGCCGTATCTGGGATCTTAGGCGCATATCTGTGTCTCTTCCCACGAGCAGGAATATATACCATTATATTTTTTGGTTTTTTCATAACAACTATTAAAATACCAGCCTTGATAGTTATTGGTTTTTGGGCTATTATACAATTTATCAATGGTTTGATAAGCTCAACGCTTAAAGAAACAGGAGGTGTAGCATGGTTTGCACATCTGGGAGGGTTTTTAGTTGGACTTTTAACAATAAAATTATGGTTACCGAGGAGGAGTAGATTGTGGTTGTAGTATGTCCGAAATGCAAAACAAGATTAAAGATTGATGAAGGAAAAATAAAAGAAGAAGGATCAAGATTTAAATGTCCAAAATGCGGGACGGTATTGTTTGTTAAGAAACCACAACCGGCTTTAAAGAAAGAAATAGATAAAAGTAAAGTTCTCGTGGCTCACTCAAATCCAGCTATTGTCAATGAAATCAATTCTTTACTTAATAAAAGTGGATATCATACTATTATCTCTTCTGATGGGATTGATGCAATGGTTAAAACTATTAAAGAGCATCCTTTTCTTGTAATAATAGAGGTCAGCCTTCCTAAGATATATGGATTCGAAGTTTGTAAAAGATTGAAGGCTCGTCCAGAAACTAAGGATACGAAGTTTATTCTCGTAAGTTCCTTATATGATAAAAATAGATATACTAGAGAACCTTCGTCTCTTTATAATGCTGATGATTACATTTATGACTATCAATTGTCAGAACTTCTTTTAGAGAAGGTTAATACATTATTGAAAGAGATGCCAGCTCAAGAGAAAAAAATAAAGGATGAAAAAGAGATAAAAAAATCTATTTTAGAAATACCAAAGAAGCAAGAAGAGATAAATGTATTTGCTGAAAAGGCGGAAAGAGAGACCGAGCTTCCTTTACCAGATTTAGATGAAAAGATTGAGAGAGCAAAGAGGCTTGCGAGGGCAATTATCTCTGATATATATCTATATAATACCCCAAGGGCGAATAAGGCTATAAAAAATAATAGCTTTTTTTCTGAATTTGCTCCTGAAATAAAGGAAGGTCTAAAGCTATACGAAAGCAGGATACCTCCTGAGGTGCGTGCAAAAGGTGATTTCTTCCAAGAAACTATACAGAATTTTATAGAAAGTAAAAAGAAGATTTTAAATTAAAAAATCGAAAATTCGAAGAAATTATAAAAAAAAATTAAATAAAAGGAAAAAATTTCTATTTTTTGCCAAAATATATCCTTGCCTTAATAGCGAAATTATTATTATATTAGCACTCACTAACATTGAGTGCTAACAAAATTAATAATCTAAATAAAGAAAGGAGAGATGTCATATGAATTTCAAGCCATTGAGAGACAGGGTATTTGTGAAATTTTCTACTGAAGAAGAAAAGACACCCGGAGGAATTTATATTCCTGATGCTGCAAAAGAAAAGCCTCAAAAGGGTACGGTTATTGCTGTTGGGCCTGGAAGAATAACCGATGATGGGAAACGTCAGCCGATGGAAGTAAAGGTTGGTGATACCATACTTTTTGACAAGTATTCAGGCTCAAAAGTTAAGATTGATGATGAAGAATATCTAATTATTAGAGAAGAAGATATTTTAGGTATTATTGAAAGCTAAAAATTTTTAAATAAGGAGGGGTTGAAATGGCAGCTAAACAACTACTATTTGATGTAGAAGCAAGAAATGCAATCCTTAGAGGTGTAACTTTACTTACTGATGCGGTAAAAGCGACTTTGGGTCCAAAAGGAAGAAATGCTATTCTCGATAAGAAATTTGGCGCTCCTACTATAACTAAAGATGGAGTAACAGTCGCAAAAGAAATTGAGCTCAAAGATCCTTGGGAGAACATGGGTGCCCAGCTTGTCAGGGAAGTTGCATCAAAAACATCAGATGTAGCAGGTGATGGAACAACAACTGCTACAGTATTGGCACATGCAATTTATAGAGAAGGGATTAAGAATGTTGCTGCAGGTGCAAATCCTATGGACCTCAAAAGAGGAATCGAAAAGGCAGTAGAGGTTGTGGTAGAAGAACTTAAAAAATTGAGTAAACCCGTTCAAGACAAAAAGGAAATTGCACAAGTTGGAACAATATCTGCTAATAATGATCCATCTGTTGGAGAGCTTATTGCTGAAGCTATGGATAAGGTTGGTAAAGATGGTGTTATTACTGTTGAAGAGGCTAAGAGTATGCAGACGACCTTGGATGTTGTAGAAGGTATGCAGTTTGACAGAGGCTATATCTCGCCATATTTTATAACCGATCCTGAAAGGATGGAATGTGTTCTTGAGGATGTATATATCCTTATACATGAAAAGAAAATTTCGAGTATGAAGGACCTGCTACCAATTCTCGAACAGATTGCAAAGATGGGTAAACCTCTATTAATAATAGCCGAGGAGGTAGAGGGTGAGGCTCTTGCAACACTTGTAGTAAACAAACTTCGCGGCACACTCCAGGTTTGTGCAGTAAAGGCACCTGGCTTTGGAGAGAGGAGAAAGGCAATGCTCGAAGATATAGCCGTTCTTACGGGTGGCACCATGATTTCAGAGGATTTAGGCATAAAGCTTGAGAACATCAAAATAACAGATCTTGGAAGGGCAAAAAAGGTTACAGTAGACAAAGAAAATACAACAATTGTTGAAGGTGCTGGAGATCCTTCAAAGATTCAGGGAAGAGTAAAACAGATAAAAACCCAGATTGAGGAGACAACATCGGATTACGACAGGGAAAAACTACAAGAGAGACTTGCTAAACTTGTTGGTGGTGTTGCTGTAATTAATGTTGGAGCTGCAACAGAGACAGAGATGAAGGAAAAGAAGGCAAGGGTAGAGGATGCCCTTAATGCAACACGCGCAGCCGTTGAAGAAGGTATTGTCCCAGGGGGTGGAGTTGCATTTATAAGATGTCTGCCAGCACTCAAGGCAATCAAAGTTGAAGGCGATCAACAGATAGGGGTTGATATAATTAAGAGGGCGCTTGAGGAACCGATAAGGCAGATAGCAAACAATGCTGGTATTGAAGGGTCGATTGTAGTAGAAAAAGTTAAACATTCAAAAGATGTTAATTTTGGGTTTGATGCGGAAAAAGAGGACTACGTTGACATGATGAAAGCTGGGATTATAGATCCTACAAAAGTTACAAGGACAGCACTTCAGAACGCAGCTTCCGTCGCATCCTTAATGTTAACCACCTCTGTAATGGTAGCAGAAATTCCTGAAGAAGAGAAAACTCCTAAGATGCCAGGTGGAATGGGCGGAGAAATGTACTAAAATAGGCACTAACTAATATGCGACAAAAGAAAGGGGCAAGCTGAAAGGCTTGTCCCTTCTGTTTTAATTGACCAGCATTTTTCGTGTTTTTTAAGAAAAGACTCATATCTTATTTGACTCTAAACTAATTATTTTGTCATTCTAATAAAATGAAGAAGAACTTTATTTTATTAATAGGCAGTATTGTTTTCATTGTTTTGGTATATATTCTTGTAGAACTTTTAAGACCTCTTCCTATAGGTAACAGGAATATAGAAATCGAAATACCTAAAGGAGCCACTTTCAGAGAAGTCTCAAATATATTGTCTAACGAAAAGATATTAAGGGATAAGAATCTCTTTCTGATTTTAGGAAGGATTAGCGGTCTTGATAGAAAGGTAAGAGCGGGTTATTACTCTATATATGGTTCGATGAATCTCCTAAAGCTTTTTAAAATATTTAAAAAGGGACAGATTATAGAATATGAAGTAACAATTGTGGAGGGAGATTCTCTAAGAGAAATTGCTGAAAAACTTTCAAAAAAAGGTATAACCACTAAGGAGAAATTTTGGGAACTTGCATATAATGAAGATTTTTTATTTTCATACGACATCGATGCCCCAACATTCGAAGGATATATTTTCCCTGATACCTATAAAATACCCAAGGGTATGTCACTTGAAGATGCAATAGGAATGATGATAAATAGGATGAGAGAAATCTTTTCAGATGAGATGCTTGAAAGGGCATTAGAAATTGGATTCTCAGAGAACGAAGTTCTTACTTTAGCATCTATAATTGAAAGAGAGGCGGTAACTGATGCAGAAAGGCCACTTATTTCTGCTGTATACCATAACAGGTTAAAGAGGAGGATGCCCCTTCAGGCAGACCCTACCTCTATATACGGCATTAAAGGCTTTGATGAAAAAATAACTTTAAAGGATCTTAAAAGGAAGACCCCTTATAATACATACGTGATTAAGGGGCTACCACCAGGGCCAATTGCATCTCCCGGGTTAAAGTCTATTATGGCTGCTCTTTATCCTGCGAAGGTTCCTTATATGTTTTTTGTGTCTAATAATGATGGCACACATCATTTCTCTACTACACCCGAAGAGCATCAAACTGCTGTAAGGTTATATAGAGAAAAGAGAAAGCAAAATAAAGAGGAAAACATGGAAATAGAAAAGGAAGGGATTCCTGAAAAAAGTGGAGATTCGTAGAAAAACAAGAATAATATATGTGGGTAAAGTGCCAATTGGCGGGGAAAGCCCGATAGCTGTCCAATCCATGACAAAAACAAATACCTCAGATATAAAGTCAACTATAAGACAAATAAAGTCTCTGGAGAAAGCAGGATGTGAAATTGTTAGGGTGGCTGTGCCTGATATGGATGCGGCGAAATCTTTAGGTATGATAAAGAAGTCTATAAGTATTCCTTTAGTAGCGGATATCCATTTTAACTGGAGACTTGCTCTCGAAGCTATTAATCAAGGTGTTGATGGTCTTAGGATAAATCCTGGTAATATTGGAGCGAAATGGAAGATAAAAGAAGTGGTTACAGTGGCAAAGGATAGAGGAATACCTATTCGAATAGGTGTAAATGCAGGATCACTCGAAAAGGATATACTCAAAAAATATGGTCATCCTGAACCACAGGCAATGGTCGAAAGTGCCGAAAGACATATTGAGATTCTTGAAGACATGAATTTTACTAACATAAAAGTATCGTTAAAAGCATCGGATGTTTTAAAAACAGTAGAGGCATATAGGCTATTCTCTCAGAAATACGATTATCCACTCCATGTAGGTATTTCTGAAGCAGGTCCTCCACCCCATGGAATAATAAAAAGTTCGGTAGGAATAGGAATACTCTTGTCAGAAGGGATAGGGGATACAATAAGAGTTTCTCTTACAGCAAAACCAGAAGAAGAGGTAAGGATTGCTTATGGGATACTTAGAGCACTTGGTATTAGGGAAAGAGGAGTTGATATTATTTCATGCCCTACATGCGGTAGATGTAAAATTGATTTAAAAGGACTTGCGAAAAGAGTTGAAACAAAGCTGAGAAAGATTAATAGGCCTTTAAAAGTTGCAGTTATGGGCTGCGTTGTAAATGGACCAGGAGAAGCAAGAGAAGCAGACTTTGGGATTGCGGGAGGGAAGGGGAGAGGGATAATATTCAAAAAAGGTAAAATTATAAGGCAAGTCAAAGAAGAGGAACTACTCGAATCATTATTCCGGGAAATACAACACGATTAAACCGTCTAAAAATGAAAAATTATATTTAAAAAAGAACTACTTAAACCCAGGAAGCATCACCAATTCCGTGATGAATAAAAAAGGGGCTCACCTTATAATGTGT
>CAYOJI010000097.1:0-6385 GCA_964404225.1 uncultured Nitrospiraceae bacterium | reverse complement strand
CAAGGGCAATTCTCCAGCATAGAAAATATTTCATCACGGAAAAAGTTATGCTTACAATGTTTTGTTATACCTTGCTTAAAATATGGTAACATTATTATAGTGTTTATTGTGCTATGAAAATACCTTTTCTTAAATCAAAAAAGGGATAATTATTAAGGTGAAGATAGAACCAAGGTCTTCAAAAGCCGGTATTTCAGGTATTGTTGGGGATGCCCTTAAGGTAAAAGTCCACTCGCCTCCTTTAAAAGGTGCTGCAAATGAAGAACTTTTAGAACTACTATCTAAAACATTTTTGATTAAAAAAAGTGCTATAAAGATTATTAAAGGTAATACTTCAAAGGATAAATTTGTAGAGATAGAAGGTATAAACTCTATCCCTTGATTTCAAAATATTTTTGGAATAGGTTTTCTTAAAACACTTAAATAAAAGCAGAGAGGGGTTTACAATGCTTGATGCTCGTTTTGTAAGGGATAACATTGATATTGTTAAGAAAGCGCTTATTAATAGGAATTACGAAATCGATATCGAAGGATTCTTAAAGATAGAGGAACAAAGGCGTATACTTCTAAAAGAGGCAGAAGGACTCAGAAATAAGAGAAATATCGTATCCGAAGAAATTGCAACACTAAAATCGCAAAAAAAAGATGTGTCAGAATTGATAAAGGAAATGAAATTTGTATCAGATAAGATTAAATCATATGATGAAAAAATTAAATCACTTGATGAAAATATAAATAATTTTTTGTTGAATATTCCTAATATTCCACATGAGTCTGTTCCGGTAGGTAAAGATGAAACAGAAAATTTAGAGGTTAGAAGATGGGGAGAACCACGCCACTTCGAATTCGAGCCTCTAAACCATTGGGATATCGGGGAAATCCTTGACATTATTGATTTTGAAAGGGCTTCAAAGATTGCTACATCAAGATTTTCTATTATGAAAGGTCTTGGTGCTAAACTTGAAAGGGCATTAATAAATTTCATGTTAGATTTAAATACATCAAAGGGTTATAAAGAAGTATTCCCCCCTATTATTGTTAACAGGGAATGTATGGAAGGCACTGGACAACTCCCAAAGTTCGCAAATGAATTATTTAGGATTTTTGACCCAGAACTTTATCTTATCCCTACTGCTGAAGTACCTGTTACAAATATTCATAGAAATGAAATCCTCAAAGAGCACGAACTTCCTATATACTATACAGCATATACCCCTTGCTTTAGGCGCGAAGCAGGCTCTTATGGAAAAGATGTAAGAGGTCTTATCAGACAGCATCAATTTAATAAGGTCGAACTTGTTAAATTTGTGAAACCCGAAACATCATATGATGAACTTGAATCACTTACAAAGGATGCTGAGGATATCCTTCAGAAATTAGAACTTCCCTACAGAGTTGTAGCACTTTGTACGGGGGACCTTGGTTTTGCAGCTTCGAAGACTTATGATCTTGAAGTGTGGCTTCCGGGTCAAGGCAGATATAGGGAGATATCTTCTTGTTCAAACTTTACAGATTTCCAAGCACGTAGGGCTAATATAAGATTTAAACGTGAGGGTAAAAAAGGCACAGAATTTGTCCATACTCTTAATGGTTCTGGTTTGGCAATTGGCAGGACGGTCGTAGCGATACTCGAAAATTATCAGCAGAAAGATGGAAGTGTGGTTGTGCCTGAAATTTTAAGACCTTACATGGGAGTTGATGTGATAAAGTAGGGCTCAAATATTATCTCTCAGACCAGCACTGGGGCGAAGTTGTCTATGAGTTAGTTTTTCTATAAATAAATTATTAAGGGAATTTTTTAGCCATAAAGTATTATAATGTTATAAATTATCTTACTAAGGGGAGGGAAGATGGCAGAAGTAAAATATGGAGATACAGTAAAAGTTCATTATTCAGTTAAACTAAAGGACGATAGCATTTTTGATAGTACTTTTAATGCTGAACCTTTTCAATTTACAATTGGTCAAGGACAAGTAATCCCGAGCTTTGAGCAGGCTATAATAGGAATGAGCCCTGGTGCATTAAAGACTATAAATGTTCCATCAGAGGAAGCCTTTGGGCCGCATAGGGAAGAATTAATAGTCGAAGTAGACCGAAAGATGTTTCCTCCGGAGTTAAAATTAGAAATAGGACAATATTTGCAGATACCTCAACCTGGTAGCCAACCTATTATAGCAACTGTTATTGACCTAACAGAGTCCAAGGTTATCTTAGATGAAAATCATCCTTTAGCTGGAAAAGATCTAAAAATAGATATTCAGCTTATAGAAATAGTTTGATAAAGATTGAATGATAATGAGATTTTATAAAAGTATTGTAACGAAAGGAATTATACTTATTATTTTATCTCTTTTTTTAATCTCCTGTTCAGGAAAATCGACAATTAAACCTCCGGAGAAATTTGATCCTGAAAGATCTTTCGATATGGCTAATGAATTAATAGAAAAAAAGGATTATGAAAAAGCTCGTACTATGCTTCTTGAGGTCAAAAACAGAGATTTTACAAAAAAAATTGCTCCACTTGCACAGTTAAAAATTGCAGACTCTTATTTAAAAGAAGAAGAATATGAACTTGCTATTTCTGAGTATAAAAAGTTTCTCGAAGGTTATCCCGACCATCAATATGCTCCTTATGCCCAATACCAGATTGCTATGATTTATTTTAATCAGATTGAGGGTCCGGAAAGAGGCTATAGTGGTGCGGCAAAGGCGTTGGAAGAATTTGAGAAACTAAAAAAGATGTATCCTCGCAATCCATATAAAGACGAATTAAAAATAAGAATCGAAAAATGCAGAAATATAATTGCTGAATATGAGCAACTTGTTGGAGAATTTTACTTCAAAAAGGGTTCGTATAAGGCTGCAATAGGCAGATTTGAAGCCTTATTACAAAAATATCCTGAATATAAGAAAGAAGCAGAGGTTCTTTATTATACAGGCCTTTCATATAAGCACCTTGGGCAAAAAGATAAGGCTAGGGAATACTTGAATATACTTATTGAAAAATATCCTAAAAATGAATTGACAGAGAAGGCTAAAAAAGAACTTGCCAATCTTAAACGTGAAACATAAAAAAGAACACCCTCCTTATTCACTGATAGAAACAAATTATTATCCTATTTTTTTGAATCTGAATAAAAAGAAAGTAGTGGTTTGTGGTGGGGGGAAGGTCGCGAAAAGAAAAATAATATCTCTAATTAAGACAGGTGCAAACATAACTGTAATAAGTCCTGAAATTTCAAAGGGCTTAGAAAAGGAAATAGAGAAGGGGAAGATAAAACATATAAAACGACAATACAGAAAAGGAGACCTTAAGAAAGCCTTTCTTGTTATTGTAGCTACTGATTCACGAGTTATTAATGAACAGATATCTAAAGATGCTGCGTGTCTTGTCAATGTTGTTGATACGCCATCTTTATGTAATTTTATTGTTCCCTCTGTTATTAGAAGACCTCCTTTAACTATTGCTATATCAACCAGTGGCATTAGTCCTGCCCTTTCAAAATCTATAAGAAAGGAACTTGAAAAACTATATGGAACAGAGTTTTCAAGCTATTTGAAGCTATTAAAAAAATATAGGATTAGTGCTATGAACTTTATAAAAGATGCTAAGAAGAGGAGAAGATTTCTAAAAGACATCGGTTCTGAGAAAATTGTAAGAGTTTTGAGAATGAAGGGACTGAGAGAGGTTAAAGAGGTTGTAAATGAATTGTTTAAAAAATCGGTTGTAAATAATAATTTATGTTAAAATTTTTCTATGGATATACATCAATTAAAGGTATTTGCATCTGTTTTTAAAAATAAAAGTTTTTCAAAGGCTTCCGAAGAACTTTATCTTACACAACCTACGATAAGTAATCATATCAAATCGCTGGAAGATGAACTCGAGTGTAAATTATTTGATAGACTTGGTAGAAGCATAATTCCAACCAAAGAGGCAGAGGTTTTATATAGTCATTCGGTAGAGATTATAGAAAAAGCCAATAATCTTAAAGAAGCTATCGGCAAAATGAAAAAAGATCTTACAGGTAAGCTATTAATTGGTGCAAGCACTATACCTGGGGTCTATTTGATGCCTAAGATGATGAAGGAATTCCAGAAGAGATATCCTTCTATTTCCTTTCAGATTCTCATATCTGATTCAAAGGGGATAATTGATAGTATTTCAAAACACGAATTACTTATCGGGATTGTTGGAGCTAAACTTGGAGATGAAAACATTAAATATATCTCTTTTATTGAAGACGAGCTTATAGTTGTTGCTGAACCATCTTTGATTAAAAGAAACGCTCTGAGATTGAAAGAATTGACGGAGTTTCCTATTGTTATAAGGGAAGAAGGGTCTGGGACGAGGAGGGAAACAGAAAAGTTTTTAGAAACTAAAGGCCTTTCTTTCAATGATTTTAAGATTTCTGGCATTTTTGGCTCAACTGATGCAATTAAGCAGGCTGTAAAGGCAGGACTTGGATTTTCTATACTTTCAAGGTTTTCTGTCGCTGATGAGATAAAAAATAATATCCTCGTTGAGGTAAGACTTATTGATACAGAGATGAAGAGAAGATTCTATATTGCAACCCATAGGAAGCGATCCCTTCCCCATGTATACGAAAAATTTTTAGACCATCTTATGAATGAATCTCAGAACATGTAACAAAATATTAGGTCATATTGTTAACCCAAAAATGAAGCTTAATAATTTTTAATTTTTAGCAGATATGGTATTTGAGTAGCAAAATTTATATGGTCAAACCGTATGTCTTTATAAGTTTTAGATCTTCTTCAGGATTGCGGCCATTTGTTGTTAGATAGTTGCCTGTAAGAATACCATCGGCTCCGGAGAGAAAAATCATAGAATTGAATTCACCAAGTATCTGTAATCTACCTCCGCAGATTCTTATTTCTTTTTGGGGTAGGATATAGCGAAAGAGAGAAACTATTTTTAGAGCCTCAAAAGGATGAAGCAAAGGCATATTAGCTAAAGCCGTCCCTTTTATCGGGATAAGGAAGTTTATAGCTACTGAATCCACATTAAGGTCCCTGAGAGTAAATGCCATATTAACTCTATCTACCCAGGTTTCACCCATTCCGAATATCCCACCTGAACACACAGAAAGCCCTGATAATTTCGCAGCCTCTATAGTTTCAATTTTATCTTTATATCCATGCGTAGAGCATATTGAGGGGAAAAACCTTTCCGAGGTCTCAAGATTATGATGATATCGGTCGAGCCCTGCCTCTTTGAGCAGCAAAAAATCCTTTTCTTTTAATAGCCCGAGACTCGCACAAGGAAGTAATCCCATATTTCTTATATGGGGAATTGTATCTACAATAGCAAACAAATCTTTTTCTGATAATCTTTTCCCACTTGTTACAATCGAGAATCGTTTGATACCCCAATCCCTCGCTTCTTTCGCTTTTTGAATAATCATTTCTTTGCTTACAAGTGGATAAATATTAACTGAAGCAGAACTTTTTGAAGATTGTGCGCAAAAAGAACAATCTTCAGGACAGGCACCTGACTTAGCGTTTAAAATAGAACATAATTCAATTCTATTTCCTCTAAAATGGCTTCTTATTTTGTTAGCGGAGATAAATAATGCAAAAACATCATCATCGCTTATCCTTGTGATATCAAATGCCTCTTTTTTTGTTATAGGATTACCACTCAATACTATATCTTCTAAATTTTTAATCTCCACCATTGCTTACCCCATTGTCGCCTCTTTGTAATTGGAGTCTTTCAACAGAGGGCAATAGCTTGATTGTAACCTTCACTTTTCCATCTTCTTTAAGCCAATAATTAATATCCATAATATCACTTATGCCATAAATAAAAGGGTAATACAAAGGTCGGAGCTCAAAACCGATAGCCTTTCCTTTGTTATCGATAATCTTTTTTACTGAACACTTATGAAATGAATTATGAAAACTGATGAATTTTAAAGCCAGCTTAAATGCTTCGTTATCGGGTATTTCTTTTTTTATCCAGAAATCAAAATCAGGAGCAAAAGGCTCAATCTCATATTCATCACCCTCGTAGTCAAGTATGGCTACTGTTTCTACATCATCAGGGAATCTGGCTCCATAGAAGATGATTCTAAATATACCCTTTATCTCTGAGGGTTGTGCCTTCTCTGTCTTTAAAGGCTTTGTTAGCGCAAAATCAAGTCTTTTCTTTTCCGGAGATGAAAAGGCAATGCCTACGAAAAATAAGATGCAAATAAAAGAAAAAGATATTATATATTTTGCTTTCATCAAAAGACCCTCCTTTTCGTATCTCTTTTTAAAATATCATCTATAAGGCTTGTTTGTAAATCAGTTGTTCCCACTGGGAAGCATCACCTTTTCCGTGATAGGTCACGCAGCATATCTAACAAACTTTCTT
>CAYOJI010000096.1:1562-6470 GCA_964404225.1 uncultured Nitrospiraceae bacterium | reverse complement strand
AGATTTTTTGCGGATTCAATTTGATCTAAAGAAGTTAGTACCTCTCCACATTTTAGAACTACATCTCTATCATCTGGATTTATCTCTAATGCTTCTGTTAAATAATCAAGCGCTTTCTCAACATCCCCACCTTTCCACGCCTCATTTGCAAATTTTAATTTCTTTTTTACATCTCCTCCCAATTTCCCTCACCCTCTTATTGTTTCACATCAACTTTAAACAAATTTTAAAAATATATGTTTATTCTAACATACATTAACCAACACTCTAAAATTTACAATCCATATACTCTTTAACCCTTAAACTCTAACTATCATATACTTTGTCGCCTGGAACTCGATTCAGGGTCTCTTTTTTTAGAGGATAATCTTTTCCAGATCTTTAATAAACTTCTCAAAACATTCCAATTCATTTAGTTTCTCATAAACAAGTTCGTCTTTAACTTTTATATAATTATGAACCAATAAATTTCTGAACTTAGCCATCTTTGCTAAACATTTTAATACTTCCTTATCAAACTTTCCTATTTCCCCAATTAATTCAAAACAATTAGCATAATCTGACGGCGCTTTTTTCAATAGTTTTGCTGTTAAATGATAATAAAGGTCTACAACTGCCTGCCCGGCAACTATAAAACAATACTTTGTATCTCTAATAGTTATAGGAGAGGATAAAAATTTTTCTTTGTCAATCTCTGAATAACTTTTTAAAACGTCAAGTGTAGATTTTATTTCTGCAACATATAATGCAACTCTTTCTTCATCTATCATCAGGCTGTAATTATATCCTTCAAAATATTTCTACTCGTTATTGAATGATCATGATATAATGACCATACCTTTGTAACATAGTCTACCCAAAAATTTTCATCTTTTATAAATAGTAATTTACCTTGAGTAATCCTAAAAACTAAACTAAGTGGTGCATAATTTATTATAATAACATCTAAGGGATATTTTTTGATTGTAGTTTCGAGTTCTAAAGATAATTCTAAGGAATAATCTAAATATTTATTCATTTGTATAATATTTTCGTCTAAATATACTCCTATATCTATATCTCTAAAATTAGATTCAATAAAAGAACCATAAATATAAGCAAATATAATTTCTTCTTTTTCAAATAACTTAGAACCAATCTTAGAGATAACTTGTTCTTTTTCCTCAATATTAATATTGTATCTTATAAAATAATTCATCAATATCCTAAATTAATTTTATAAGATTATCATATCTGTCCAAAATAAATATTTCAAACTTTCATAAAGTAAGAGATATGGCTCGATTTCAGAAGCAAAATCACGGGTAACCTCGATGAGGCTGGAGTCGAAGCGGAAGCCTCAGTTAATGAATTATGAATAGACATTATAGTCAGATAAAGTTATTAACATAGAAAAAGGTAGTTTATTTTGCTTATGAAATTGAGCCATATCTATTTTTTAAAATATTTTGGACAGTAATGTAAGATTATACACTTTTTTAATACAACTACAATATATTTGTTTTTCATTCTAACACTATCCACAATTTATTTCATATTTCAAACTAAACTGTAAGTAGCAAAATGTTAGGGGGGCTGTTGCTATAGTTCTTATTGAGAATACTCCTTTCGAACAAAAGTTTATTTTAAAAATAAACTTAAGGGGTATTCACATCAATATTTTTGCTAAACTATAGTAAATAAAATTTGGAGATGTCATTACGAGGCACAAAGTGCCAAAGCAATCTTCTTATGGAAAACAAGTATTATCAATGTCTTGCGCATTTATTTTGGACAGATATGAATAATGAATATCAATGAGGAAATCCGATCAGCTTTTGCAAGCTATCAGGCAGGAAATCTAAAGGAAGCAGAACTCATTTGTAGAAAAGTACTTATAGAACAACCTGACAATGCTGATGTTCTTAGACTGCTCGGTGCAATTTGTTACCAATTGAAAAATTATGACCCTGCAAAATACTATTTTAAAAAAGCAATCCAGATTGATAACCAAGATCCGATTTCATACTATAATTTAGGGATTTTACTGCATGAGAAAGGATATCTCGAAGAAGCAATAAGATATTATGAAAAAGCAAACGAAATAAATTCTAACATTGCAGAAATAAACTATAATCTTGGTGTTGCCTTTCAGGAAAAAGAGGAATTTGACAGAGCTATATCTTATTATCAAAAAACATTAAAACTTAATCCAAGATATGCTGATGCATATTATAATTTAGGAACTATTTTTAAACAAAAAGGTATTTTGAATGAGGCAATAGCTTTTTATGATAAAGCACTTGTCTATATGCCAGGCTATGCATTGCCACTATGGGCTCGGTGTATGTCACAGTTGCCTGAAATATATCAGGATGAAAAACACATTCATGCCTCAAGAGAAAATTACGCTAATGAACTCATAAAATTACAAAACAGCATACCTCTTAAAACACCTCAGGATGTTGAGATTGCAGCAAGGGCTGTAGGTAGTCAGACGCCTTTTTTACTTGCATGTCAAGGGCTCAATAATCGTGAATTACAATCAATTTACGGTAACCTTGTATGCAAAATAATGGGCTTGAGATACCCCCAATTTACTATAAGTCCAAAGATGCCTCGATATGTGGAGGGAGAAAAACTTCGAATTGGTATAATATCAAGTTTCTTTTACTGGCATTCCGTATGGAAAATACCTTTAAGGGGTTGGGTTGAAAATATAGATAGAGAAAAGTTTAGTCTTTACGGATACTATACTGGCAAAATTAAAGAGAAAGTTACAGAGGTTGCTGAGCAGTATTTCAGACGTTTTGTTCAAGGTAGATATTCTATTGAGGACTTATGTCAAATTATCCGCAATGACAATCTTCACATATTAATATATCCAGAAATTGGGATGGATCCATTGATTGTCAGGCTTGCGGCACTAAAGTTGGCTCCAATTCAATGTGTCTCGCTGGGGCATCCTGATACCTCTGGCTTTCCGACAATTGATTACTATCTTAGCAGTGAACTGATGGAGCCTCCTGATGCTGACGAGCATTATACTGAAAGATTAATCCGGTTGCCAAATCTTGGGTTTTATTACATACCTTTTGGGTTTTCTCATGTAAATATAAATCGTGAAACTTTTGGGTTAAGTAAAGATTCAATTTTATATCTTTGCACCCATTCCTTATTTACTTATCTTCCTCAATATGATGTAGTTTTTCCGCAGATCGCAAAAAAAGTAAGAAATTGCAAGTTTTTATTTATTTCCAATAAGAGTGATTCTATAACAGAACAATTCCGATTGCGTTTATCAAGAATTTTTAATCAGTTTGAGTTAGATGCAAATGATTTTGTTGTGTTTCTCCCCCGTCTCAATCAGGAACAATATTATGGTCTTAATTGTATTGCTGACATCTTTCTTGACAGTATAGGCTGGTCTGCAAATAATTCTACTTTTGAAGCGATTGCGTGTAATTTACCAGTTGTAACATTGCCTGGTGCTTTAATGAGGCAAAGACACTGTGCTGGCATTTTGACTATGATGCAGATGCGAGAAACGATTGCCAAATCAGTTGATGAATATGTTGAAATTGCTGTTAGGCTTGGGAAGGATGTAGAATTGAGAAAAAATTTATCTAATAAGATAAGAGAAAATAAACATCTAATTTATCGTGACAGAGAATGTATTACAGCCCTTGAGGATTTTATTGTTGAAGTAGTTAAAGAGAAGCAGAACTAAACTCCTCATAACCTATAACCTATCACCTATTACCTAATTTATTAATAATCCTATTCAATCTATTTACTTTTTCTAATAACCCTTCACATCTACTAAACATCTTCCTTATTTCTTCATCATCCTGATTATTTTTCAGATATCCCTCAAATATCTCCTTTGCCTTTTTAAATCTCTTCAATCTCATCAACATCTCCCCGTAGCCGATAACCACTGACCTATAACCCTCTATTATCTCCTGCTCATTACTCCCCGCCCCCTGTTTACTGTTTACTATTAACTGTTCACTGATAACTTTCAATGCCTCTTCAAAATATTTTTCTGCATTCTCAAAATCCCCTTCATCCCAATATAAACAGGCAAGATTGTTGTAGGCAGGATAGTAAGAGGGATGGGTTTTTATAAGGTCCAATAATGTCTCTTTAGCACCATGTTTGTCTTTTGAAATAGCTTGGTCGTTGAGAAGAGATGGTAAAAGCTCTAATGTTTTCTTTTTTACTACTCTTTTTTGGGGCATTTCAGGTACTTCACCAATTGGTATAATCTCAATCGATTCTATATCTAAAAATTTATCAAACCACTCCCATCGAGGTTCTCCTGATTTTGGATTCCATAAAGATTTTCCTTGAACAAAAACTCGGGGTTTGTCATATTTACTATATAATGTTTGACGTATTGCTTCTACAAAAACTTCAGGCAATATTTCTCTGACACAATAAACTCTCTGGTATTTACAGTACCAATCACATTTATAACACTCTAAAGGAAGACAGACAACAGAAGACAAGGAAGAATAAGGCATAAATCTCCCGAATTGTCCACCACCAAGTAAAATGACATTTGGGGTTCCAACTGCACACGCAATATGAGCAAGCCCTGTCTCAGCGCCTACAGCAAGAGAACATTTCTTTATAATTGCAGCGCTTTGACGAAGGGTTAATTTTCCACTAAGATTTATTGAATGCATTCCAGAAGCATCAAGATTCACTTGATTAATAAAATTATCTTCAGTTGCACCTAAGGCTATAAGTGTAAATCTCTTATCTTTTAAAGCATCTTTTATTACTTTCCCATAGTGCTCGTAAAAACGCGTGTTTTGTTGAACACCTGTAAAAAGTGCTATTGTCTTTTCAGGATCTAATTTATTTTCTTTATAAAATTCCTCAGCAAACTTTTCATCTTCAGTAGTCAGCCAGATCATT
>CAYOJI010000096.1:0-1552 GCA_964404225.1 uncultured Nitrospiraceae bacterium | reverse complement strand
TGGATGTAATTGTGGTGTATTAATTCCAAGACCTTTCAGAAAACCCCAATGTCTATCAAGTTCATATTTATATCGAATATCGGTCTCTAAAAGCCTTGAATAATATTTATTATTTTCATTCCAAACTTGCGGATGTATATTGCAAAAATCACCTTTAAGCCCGATCCTCTCCTTTGCGTTACTTCCAATTGTAAAAAAATCCGTTATGGGTTCACGAGAATAGACAGAATTTAAAGCAATATCTGCTTTCAAAGCTTGTAACCTATTCAATATTTCATTTCTATAACTTTCGTCCTGATAGCTTCTCATTCTATCAAATGTAATTATTTCATCAATATGAGGACATGCTTCATAGAGTTCAGCGATATGCTTTTGACATAGTACCGTTATTTTAGAGTGAGGGTATTTTTGTCTGATATATGGCAGCATGGACATCGCGAGCACATTATCACCTATCGAATCAGTGCGGATAAAAAGTATGTTTTGCGGTTCAGTCGAGGGCAGATCATATTGCCTGAATCGCCATTCACCAAGAATATTCTTCTGCGCTATAGGTCTAATCCCAATTGATGATATTGTATTAACTTGTGCATGATCCTTTACCCATGGAAAATAGTCTCTTAATAAGACAGGAAATTGAGTTTGCTGTTGCAGTCTTTTCCATTGATTCACGGCACCTTTATATCCAAAGTAGTGTTCTTTAAAGAATAATTGTTTTTCAGTTGAATATGCATAATGCTGAAAAACCATACCTCTACTTTCAGTCTCAGCATGTGTAAAAGGGTTTATCGAGGCAAGGTCGACCCAACCATTCTCAGTTTTTCTGCAAAGTTTAGGTGGTTCATGGGCAATCCATTTATCCCCGAATTTATATCTCCAAGTCCTTAGCCACTCATAATCTGTATGATTACCATATGTATTTCTTGTTGTAATTACTAAACCTTCTCCAACAAAATAATGGCAATAATAAAATGCTGCTGTTTTTTCAGGATGTTGATTAAACATAAATTGTCCAGCACATATCTGCTCAACAGTCCATAATTCATCTGCATCGACCTGCCAGAGTAGACATTCTTCTTTTATGTTTTCCAATGGGGCATTCACCATTTCGAGTTTGCCATCCCAGAATTTGCCATCTTGTTTTCGATAAATCGTAATGTTTTCAGGATATTGTCGTACAAGATCATCGAGATATTCTGTTGTGCCGTCATTGCTGAGGCCGTTCCGATGTATCTCATCAGTAATGCGAGCTCCGAACTGAAGGCTCCATGCAGTGTCGTGCTTCAAGTCAGCAACACCTTCAATAATATGCCAGTGCCACTTAAAAGGTAGTTGTTTGAAAACTTCTATGTGGTGTTTGATAAAAGGCATACCATTGAGAATAATGGTGAAGAAGTGGATAGGTAATTTTTTCTCAAAATTATATTCTTTATTTTTTTGTCCACATGCTAATGTAGAGCAATATTCATGATTCGATAAAAAATGTTTAGCGATATCGTGCCAGACATGTTGCGGCCCTGGCCAAGTATGAACGATATCGTGGAAAGCGATC
>CAYOJI010000095.1:0-6651 GCA_964404225.1 uncultured Nitrospiraceae bacterium | reverse complement strand
ATTATTCTTAGACGATAAAAATTGGCCTGAAAGATTATTTGGAAAGATTTTAGAAGGAGTCAAGGCAAAATCCGAGAAAGGGCGTCGAGAAGGAAACCATAAACCTTGAGGTCAAAGAAATCGTCAACCAAATTGGCGCCAAAATCCTCGAAGAAAAAGAGGAGTAAGGAAACGCATTATGACTTTAGTTATTTCCCTAAAATGGTTACTAGAGAAAGGAGAAGCGGTCGTGATAGGCTCGGACTCTAGGCTAACCTATGGCCCTATAGCTTACGAAGTAAAGAAAATCTTTCCAATCTACCTTACTCACGATGGAGAGGAAATAGACCTTGCAATTGCGGGAGGTGCTGGCGATTCCTCTTTGGCTAAATATGGCTATACCCTTGCAGAATCGATCCTGAAAGACCGGTGTAAACAGAAAGGCTTCAATTGCCTCACTTATGGTGAGTTTAGTGCCGCTACTGAAGAGATTGAATCAAAATTGATTTCAAAATTCAATTCACTCAGAAAAGAAGGGATAGAACCCAGCTTTCAGATGATATTGGCAAGTGTAGATCCTGCTGGGAAAGCTTCCATGTATGTTTTTGATGATAAAGGGTTGGCTGAGCCAGTGCACACGAATCCAGGCTTCGCCATAATAGGGAGAGGAGCCGCCACGGGCGGTATGCTACTAACGAGGTTACTTGGATACTCCGTCGAGGAGTCCGGTGCCCTAGACTTAGGGATGTTGTTGGCATTTGTCATTGACTTAGTAAGCGAAGTTGACCCATCGGTTGGTCCGTTCGTTGGTGAAAGCTATCGCATGTGGATTAAGGAAGGCAAAGTAACTATGGGACCCCTCACACCCGAAGCATTAAAAGAATATAAAATTAGAGTCGAGCAGAGGAAAAATCTGATAAGGCTTCTGCAAAGGGTTTGTGACCAGCGTGAGGGTAAAGAGAAACAAATTGAAAGGTATTTAAAAAGGTTGTTAGAGCAAAACACGCGAACAAAAGGGGCCAAAAAGGAATAGTCTCCGTTCTCCTCCTTAGGTAGATTCACTTTAGCTTCTGAAACGTCGGGACATAGAAGTCTTGTAAATTGCTCATGATCCGGGTTCGAACTTCGTCCAGTCCGCGGAGCAGGATGGGATTTTTGGAGTAGAATTCCTCCAATTTATGTTCATTTAAGCCATATTTTTTAGGTTTGAACAGAGGTTTTATCTCAGGGACACTTTGTGAGACATCCTCTATAGGAATAAACACTTTTCTAATTAAAATAGATAGTTTTTTATCCTTTAAGGTTAGGTTCGAACCGAGGGCCTGTAAAATACTTCCTTTCTCTTCAGGAGTGCCATTTGCAAACCAATGTCTGGCATAACAGGCAAAGTTAAAGACCTTCTTTCCTATATCTAACCACTTCTCGATTTTTCCTTCGGTATCACTTAAGATTTCTTCTAAACGGGCCTTTTCTTTCATAAGTTCAGCCTTTTGTCTGGCATATTCTTCATCAGAAAGAAGGCTTTCGTTTGTGTTTAAAGGAGAGATTTTAAGCTGAAAGAGATTGTCGAGTTTCTTAAGGCAATTATCATAAGCCTTTTGCTGAGAGTTTAAGATTTTTTCTTTTAAAGAAAGCTCTTTTTCGTTTTCTTCTTTTAAATATTTTATCGCCCAGTTTTTAAATCTTTCAGAGATATGAATCTTTGAGAGATGTTCATCAATCTGTTTTTCCAATTCTTTGACTTCAATTGAGCCTTGTTTACAGTTTGGGTTTTTCCTTTTAGTGCAATGATAATAGAGATACTTTAAAATTGTTGGTTTTTCCATCTTTTCAATTGCAATGTTACACCTTGGGCATTCATATCTATTATTGAGGAGAATTTATATTTGCATTTTGAACAAATGATCTGGTTTTTCTCTTCAGCAGTCACCATTGCTCCACATTCCCCGCATCTTATAAGTCCTCTAAAGGCAAAATTATACTTTTTGGGCCTTGGCCTACCTTTTCTTCCTAAGAGGATTTGGACTTTATCGTATTTCTCAGGTGTTATCATTGGCTGGTGGGATCCCTTATACAAGTTTCCACTTCCTTTTGGATATTCAAACCATCCATAATAAAAGGAATTAGTAAAGATTCTATAGATTGTGCTTCTTGCAATAGTCTTTCCATAATAACTCCTAAGACCCCATTTATCTCTGGCAATCTCTATGATTTTCGGTGGTGTGTAATTTCAGTCTCTTTGATTTAAAAAGGATACTGTTTAAGAAATATCTCAGAAAATGCTCTCTTTGTGGACATAAATGTAAAGGACTTAGAATTCTTTTGGGTAAATGTCTAATGGGAAAGCCTTCTTATTATTATTATCAGCATTTCATCCATTTAGGGGAGGAAAAGAGGTAGGTAGAAGCCTTGCAATAGAGCTTTTGGGTTGCAATATAACATGTAAATTTTGTCAGAAAGGAGAGTTAATAAATCCCAAAAAACTCAAAGTTCTACCTTTTACACCTTCCCTCTGGGAGGAGATAAAAAGAGAGTATAATGATACTGATTTTGATAATATCTCATTTTTAGGAGGAAACCCTGATCAGTCTTTTTTGGCTGTCTTAGATTTTTTAGAGAATGCCCCAGAGTGGGCAATGAGTTTTCCCATAGTATGGCATACAAATGGATATTCAAGTCCACTCTTTTATCATCTCTTATCTGGTCTTGTGGATATTGTGGTTTTTGACTTTAAGTATTTTAACAATAGCTGTGCCTTTAAGCTCAGTAAGGCACCATTCTATAAAGAAACAGCAAAGACTGCATTGAAAGCTATTTGTAGCCAGAAGTTGTTTCCTTTAGTAATAGTCCGGCATTTGCTTTTGCCCGGACATTGGGACTGCTGTCAAAACCCACTTATTAGTTGGCTCAAGAGAAACAAAATGGATGTTGTTTTTCATCCTTTATCTCAATATAAACCATTATGGAAGATTACAAACAGAGATTATAAGTTATCCAGAACTTTAAAAGAGAAAGAGAGTATACGGGTGAAGAATTATACTTTTCACTCTGGACTTATCCTGAGTAACTAAATTGTTCAAGATTCAAAAGACAATGATTAGAAGCAAAAAGGATGTCAATTCTAAAAGTGAAAAATCTAACTTTTTTATAATTTTATAAGGAGTTCAGATAATGTTCTTTAAAGGACCAGAAGAAATAGGGATTTCTAAAGAGATGATAGATTGGCTAAAGAAAGCCCCTAAGCTTTTACTTGTTGGTTTTTTTCTTTTAGCCATAGGTTTCCTTGGAGGAATAATTTGTAAAATTGAGTTTTTCCAGCCTTTTTTCTCTATTGGGCTTTCCCTTATTTTACTTTGGGGAGGGAAAGAGATTTATAGACGTCTCCCCAGGCTTCTCAAAAGAGAGCAGGTTATTGATAGCTGGTATGCTTTGATAAAGAATGGGCAAGGAGAGGCTGAAACTATCTTTCAAGAGACCAAAGATCTTATTGATAAAAGCAAGGCACAAGATGAGGTAGAAAACTATAGAGCTCAACGCTTAAATAAAGTCAGCTCAGCTTACTATCAATAAAGAGACAAAACTCTTAAAAACCATGTTTAATCGAGCAGTTCAATGGGGATATTTAAAGAGGAATCCTTTAGAAGCTCTAAAATCATTAAAAGAGCCTCCCGGGAGATTAAGATATTTAGGGCTTCAAGATTTAGCTCGTCTCTTGGCTATTTGTGCTCAAAATGGTTATCTTTTACCAGTAGTTCAGCTTGCTCTTCATGGAGGTCTAAGAAGAGGGGAGATCCTTTCTCTGAAATGGCAAAACATTGATCTTTCAAGAAGAATTATTATTTTAGAGAAAACAAAGACTAATGAACAAAGAATTATTCCTCTAAATGATACCTTATTGAGAGTTTTAGAAAATCTTCCTCGAAAAGATGATTCAGATTTTGTTTTTGCTCAGCTTTCTGGGAATATGATTAGTGTTGCTTTTAAAAAAGCCTGCAAAAAAGCTGGAATTTCTAATTTTCGTTTCCATGATTTAAGACATACCTTTGCTTCTTATTTGAGTATGGCAGGTTTTAATCAGAGAACTATTCAAGATCTTTTAGGTCATCGAGACCCGAGAATGAGTTCTCGATATACTCATCTTTCTCATAATTATCTTTCCCAAGCAGTGAAAGCCTTAGATAACACCTTTTCAAATTTTCCTCTTTTGGAGAGCTCTTAAAATCAGGAAAACGATGGACACTATTTGGACACCAAAAGAGCTTGAAAAAATTTTTTTTAATTCTAACTTATTGATTTTAAAAACGTCCCCAACGGGATTTGAACCCGTGTTACCGCCTTGAAAGGGCGATGTCCTAGGCCGAGCTAGACGATGGGGACGCTTGGTGGTGAGCCGCGTTGGATTCGAACCAACGACCCACGCCTTAAAAGGGCGTTGCTCTACCTCCTGAGCTAGCGGCCCGTCGAATGTCTTTTACTTTACCCTTTTAGATATTTTCTTGTCAAATTACTGCCTCATTCAGGTTGAGGGGGAAACTGAAGAAACTATCTTCAGGACATTTCTTGAATTCGTTTTTTGGTATAAGGTAGTAACCCCCCTGACAAAATGATATCCTTTTCTCTATTATTAAGATTCGATAGAACTTCAAATTTATAATTTTTTGAAAGATTATAAATTTGATATAATTGATTCTCTCTTAAAGATTTTTTCACATCTTCTATCAATATTCTATCTCCTGCTTCTATCTTTTCATAATCAGCATTGTCTTTAAAAATTAATGGAATTATACCGAAATTGATCAGATTTGCTCTATGAATACGCGCAAAAGATTTTGCAATTACAGCTTGAATACCAAGATACATAGGTGCCATTGCAGCATGTTCGCGAGAGGAACCCTGACCATAATTGTTGCCTCCAACAATTATACCTCCGCCTTTCGGCTTTGATTCTTTCGCTCTCTTACTAAAACTATCATCTATATTATAGAAAACATATTCAGAGATAGCAGGTATATTTGAGCGTAAGGGCAGTATCGTTGAACCTGCTGGCATTATATCATCAGTAGTAATATTATCACCAACTTTCAGCAAAATATCTGCTTCAATCTTATCAATTAAAGGCTCTTTGACGGGAATCTCTTTAATATTAGGACCCTTTATAACATTAATATGTTTTGTGTCTTTCATCGGCTTTATTATCAAGTTATCATTAATAAGATATTGTGAAGGTTCTTTTGGCATCTTCAAATATATATCTGAATCAAATGGATCAACAATTTCTCCTTTAATTGCAAATAAAGAACAGACAAGGGGATTTGCAAGATATACAAATGCATCCTTATTTCCACTTCTGCCTTTAAAGTTTCTGTTATAAGATCTAACAGAAATTTGGCCAGTACCAGGGGTTCCCCCCATCCCTATACACGGGCCACATGATGATTCAAGCATTCTTGCACCTGATGCGATTATATCGGATAAAAGTCTTTTACGCGATAGCATCTCATATACCTGTTTTGACCCTGGATTAATAAGCAGACTAACATTCTTTGCAACCGATCTTCCTTTAAGAATCGATGCTACTGCCTTCATAACCTGAAATGATGAATTGGTACAACTTCCAATGCAGACCTGGTCTATCTTCATGCCAGAAAGTTCTTTTATTGGAACAACGTTATCAGGGCTATGAGGTTTAGCAATAAGCGGCTCTATTGAATTTAAATCTATTTCCAAGATCTCAGAATATTTTGCATCTTTATCAGCAGAAAGTTCTATCCAATCAGCTTCCCTACCTTGAGCCTTTAAAAAGTACCTTGTCCTTTTATCGCTTGGGAAAATCGATGTTGTTGCACCAAGTTCTGCTCCCATATTTGTTATAGTAGCTCTTTCAGTAACGCTTAAATCCTTAACACCGGTACCTCCATACTCAAGAATCTTTCCAACGCCACCTTTAACAGAGAGTCTTCTTAATATCTCCAATATAACATCCATTGCTGTGACCCAAGGTCTTTTTAGTTTTCCACTCAGTCGTATCAGCATAACTTGAGGCATATTTATTTCGAATGGAAGCCCTGCCATAACAGTTGCAGCATCTAACCCTCCAACTCCTATTGCTATCATCCCTATTCCACCACCTGTTGGAGTGTGACTATCAGTTCCAATCGCGACCTTTCCTGGTGCGGCAAAACGTTCAAGATGAATTTGATGACTTATTCCATTTCCTGGTCTCGAAAAGTATGCACCGTATTTTTCAGCAATTGTTTCAAGAAAAAGGTGGTCATCGGCATTCATAAAATTTGACTGGATCATATTATGGTCTACATAAGAGACGGCAAGAGGAACTCTTACTCTATCAATACCTATTGCCTCGAATTGAAGCCATGTCATTGTTCCAGTTGCATCCTGTGTGTAGACCTGATCAACTTTTAATCCTATCTGCGAGCCTGCTTTAATTTCTCCATATTCTTTGTGGGCTTCGAATATTTTTTCTACGATGTTTTTACCCAAAACTATCCTCCAAATAATTTTTAAAATTATCCAAAATATTCTGTCTAATAAATAGAACAAAAACTAATTTTAAATTTAACATACTGATAATCTTAATTCCAGAACTTAGATAAAGCGGGAAGCATCACCTTTTCCGTGATAGGTCACGCAGCATATCTAACAAACTTTCTT
>CAYOJI010000094.1:0-6724 GCA_964404225.1 uncultured Nitrospiraceae bacterium | reverse complement strand
ATAGAGCACAGGTTTCCTAAACCTGGTGTCGCAGGTTCGATTCCTGCAGGGGGTACCATAATTAACCTATATTATTCACAAAAATTTTGGTAGATGCAGTATTTTCGCTCATTATAGGCTCAATATAATCAAGCCTTCGAGGGAAATTCTTTCTTCGAAAGAATTTAAAACCCCTCAAATACTGCATCTGCCAATTACTCATGAATTTATGAATAAAGTGGGTTAAGAATATTCTGTAGAATAAACATAAGGATTTAAATTTTTAGTTTAATTATAGAGTATGTAGAGGATTCAGATTAATGATAAGTCAAATTAAAGCAGTCCATCTGAAATTAATTTTTTGACAATCACATCAATGAATGAGCTTATGGTTGTTTTATTGAACCCGCCGTCAAATGTTTCTATTTTTTACAAACTCATCTTCAAAGAATCTCTTTATTGCTGGTTTGTCTGAAACTCCAAATACCAAGAGCTTTTTAATTGTTACCTTCTGAGAGCTTTCATCTTTCCAAATAGAGGTCAGTGTAGTAGTAGCACATGAAATTATTGAAATCGTCAAAAGTAGGACGAATAGATTGTAGACTACTTTTTCATTCATTTTTACAATGATAAAATAAAATTATTAAAAAAACAAATTATTTTCTCATTCAGGTTAGGACATCACCAATAGATATTCTTGGAAATATAGATTTTTTGGGAAAGGTGATGTGTTATTACTAAGTCAATATGTCACATTTTTACTATTTTGAAATGTCACATTTAGCATCCTTAATGAACAAAGGTAATAAGTCCTCCGAATATCTTTTCGATCTCTTCTTCAGCCTTTCTTTCGACTCTACTTTTCCTGATTTGTCTTAGCTTAATCTCATTTGCAATACTTTTTCTCCACTGATGATTCGCTGCAGGAATATAACTAGCCTTTGGTGATATATTTTTAACCGAAGGAGTTTTTATATACCCCCTCTTATTTAACAGCCCTTGTATTTGCTTTTCTTTTTAAGGATTTTGTTGTCCTCAGATAAAATAGATTCAGCAATGATTTTGTCTTTGTATACCACAAAGACCCTTTTGTCTTAGCAAAGGAGAGCTTTATGAGGTGGGTCTTTCTCGATAACCTTCAAACCCTTCAGTTCTGACCTTATCCTTAAGCCTGAGGGTATGCCTGTAGCTCAAAGAAAGCAGTTCAAAGAAAGCAGTTCTGAAGCTTCTACAGCAGGAAGTTTCTCCTCACCCCAAGATCCCCTCTTGTCAGTATAGTAAGTATAAGTTATATTATTTAAGATGCGCATCGAAAAACTCGAGCTTATAGGTTTTAAATCCTTTGCAGAGAAAACTACTTTCGATTTTCATCCCGGAATAACTTGTATAGTAGGTCCTAACGGTTGTGGCAAAAGCAATATCGTTGATGCATTTCGATGGGTTCTCGGCGAGCAAAGTGCAAAGAGTTTACGGGGTGAAAAAATGGAAGAGGTGATCTTTAATGGTTCTGCGTCCAAGAAACCAAAGGGGATGGCAGAGGTAACATTGGTTATATCAGGATTAAATGGGTTACAAAATTCAAACGAAAACTCTGAAGGCATACCGGATCTTATATTTGTAACCAGAAGACTTTATAGGTCAGGAGATAGTGAATACATATTAAACAAAAATCAGTGTCGGTTAAAGGATATAAAAGATCTATTTCTTGATACAGGTCTTGAGGTAAAAAGCTATTTCATACTTGAACAGGATAGGATTTCTGAAATTCTTAATGCAAAGCCTCAGGAAAGAAGATTTTTGATAGAAGAAGTTGCAGGGATAATGAAATACAACGTGAGAAAAAAAGAAGCCCTTGCGAAACTTGAATCATCGCGTTTAAACCTTCAAAGAATAAACGATATTATTGTGGAAGTAAAAAAACAAATTAATTTTCTTGATAGACTGGCAAAAAGGGCGGAGAAATATAAGAAGCTATCATCCGAGATAAGGTCAATAGAATTGAAAATAGCAAAGCGGGATTATGAAAATCTTAAGCATTCACTCGAAAAAATACTCAAAGAATACACCACACTTAAAGAAGAAGAATCTTTAAAGAGAGCAGAACTATCAAAAAAAGAGAGTAAAATCGAGGTAGAAAGGCTGGAGCTAATTGAAAAAGAGAAAGCACTTGAACAAATCCAGACAGAATTCAATAAACTCGAAAAGGAAATTGCTGAACTTGAAAAATTTAAAGCAGTTGCGGTTAATGAAAAGGAAAATTATGCTGAATATCTCGAAAAGCTCTACCAACAGGGAGAAGAATACAAAAAGAGGCATTTTGATTTACTTATTAAGAAGGAAGAGCTTTTAAAGATAAAAAATGAACTCTTATCAGAGATAGAAAAAGAAAGCGAACTTTTGAAAGAAAAGACTGATTTTATCAAAGATAGAGAAGAGGAATTATTAGACAAAGAAAAACTACTTGAATCAAAGAGGAAAGAACTTTTTAAATTTTCAGAGGAATTAAGTAGCATCAGGAATGAACAAAATAGACTTCAATCGAGTTTTGAAAGCATAAGTCATAAAGAGCTTTTAGAATTAAAAGATATAGAGATACTTAAAAATGAATTATCTGATATAAATTCCTCTTTAGAAGCCTTAAAATCTATTATTGTTGAAAAGAACAATGAGCTATCATTACTTAAAGAGAAGAAGGTTTTGTGTATAAATGAAATTACTTCGGACATGAAAAGAGCAGATGAACTACGTGAAAAACTTTCAAATTTTAAGGAGGAACTCGCATCAAATATTTCACGTTTAGAATCTCTTAAAGAAATAGTTTTTGATGAATCAACAAAAGATCTTCTTTCTGAGGGAACAAGCTTTAATCTTCTTGCATCAATTTCTGATGTTATTGAGGTTGAGGATAAATACGAGAAAGCTATCGAGAGTGCGCTATCAGAAAAGGTTAATTCTTTTATACTTCCGTCTATAAATGATATAGAGATAGCTGTTTCGGCAGTTAAAGACAAAGGACTTAGTAGAACAGCCTTTATTCCTTTAAATCCCTTATACAAAAAATACCAGAATGAAGCTTTTAGTAAAAATGTAAAAGTTCCAGAAGGTTCAATAGGAAGGGCTTCAAATTTTATAAAGACATCAGAAAAATTTTCAGAAGTCGCAAAGATTCTTTTAGATAATATCTTTATAGTAAAAGATCTTAAAACAGCCTTTGATTTGATTTCTTCAGGTAATAACTCATTCTTTGTAACTCTTGATGGAGAAGTAGTCGAACCTTTAGGAACAGTAATTGCCGGAGAAGTAAAAGGTATTTTTCGCAAGAAGAGAGAAATCAAGGAAATAGAATCCATTGTTAAAGATAACAGGTTAATTATTGATCGTCTCCAATCCGAACTTAATTTACTTCAAGAAGATAGAGAAAGAATGGAAAATCAACTTAAAGATTTGGAACACTCTATTGTTGAAATAGAGAAAGAAGTTTCTCTTTTGAAGCATACAGCTGAAAATACGAAAGAGGAACGGGAAAGGAAAGGCAGGAAACTGGAATATTTATCATTGGAATTGGAACAAATATTAAAGGAAAAAGATGACTTAAAAAGGTTTATATCTGAAAAGGAATTAGAGATCCAATCTATTACTTTAAAAAGGAATGATGTTGAGGCTCAAAATAAATCTCTTCAAGAGGAGATTTTAAAGAGGCGTTTTGATATTAATGGATACCGTTCTGAAATAACAGAGATAAAACTTTCCTTAACATCGCACAAAGAGCGAGTTGAATCTATTGGTAAAGAACTCGAAAACCTGATAAAAGAGACCGAAGAACAGAATAGGAAAAAAGAATACTTATTTGAAGAAATAACTTCTGTTAAGTCAAGGATTGAACAGCGAGAGAAAGAGATAAAAACATATGAAGAAAGGATTAAATTGCTTGTTTCAGTAGCTGATAAGTTAAGGTCGCAGATATCTGAAAAAAAAGAAGAGATAGATTTGAAAAATCAAGAATTGGTATCAATAGAACAAAATTTGAAGTCTCTCAGGAGTTACATAACGTCTCTTTCTCAGCTTTTAACGGAACTTGATATACAAAAAGCAGAACATAAATTAAAGATGGAGGGCATTTCTAATAACGTTAGCCTAAATTATGGACTTCGTGTGGAAGATTTAGAGGTTGAGATGCTTTCAGAAGAGGAAGAAAAGAGACTAATGGATTTAAGAGAAAAAATCAATGAACTAGGACCGGTTAATCTTGGAACACTGGAGGAATACGAAGAACTTCGTAATCGTTATGAGTTTCTTAAAACGCAACAGGAAGACCTTATCAGGTCTATAGAAGAACTCGAGGAGGCAATTAAAAAGATAAATGCAACAACTCGTAGAAAATTAAAAGAAGCATTTGAAGCACTGAGAATAAAATTTGCTGAGGTTTTTACAACCCTGTTCGGTGGTGGAAGGGCTGAATTGATTATGACAGATGAGGACAATATCCTCGAAACAGGTATCGATATAATAGCACAGCCGCCGGGTAAAAAATTACAGAACATAAACCTGCTTTCAGGTGGAGAAAAAGCCCTTACTGCTTTATCTTTATTATTTGCGAGTTTTTTGATCAAACCGACTCCACTTTGCATTTTAGATGAAGCTGATTCAGGACTCGATGAGGCAAATACCGAAAGATTTGCAAAGATGTTACTCGAATTTTCGAAGTATACCCAGTTTATAGTTGTTACTCACAATAAAAATACAATGAGTGTAGCTGATTATATATATGGAATAACAATGGAAGAGGCTGGTATCTCAAAGGTTATTTCTATGCAGCTGGTTGAGGCATGATGGATGAACAAGCTTTTAGATACATTCCCAAATATAAAGGGTTCAACAAACCCTGAAGATCTAATCTGTTATAGTTTTGATGCCTCTGGTATCTCCGGATTTCCTTCAGCAATTTTTTGGCCTGATAACACTGAAGATGTAATAAAGATAATGAAATATGCTTATGATAACGAAATACCTGTGGTTCCTCGGGGTGCAGGAACAGGTACAACAGCAGGGGCTGTTCCTTTAAAGAATGCGATAGTATTAAGTTTCGAGAAGATGAAGAGAATACTTGATATTGACGAAGAAAATCTTAATGTACTATGCGAGCCTGGTGTAATTAATGGGAAACTTCAGCGTGAACTGGAATGGAAAGGTTTATTCTATCCACCTGATCCTGCAAGTATGAATTTTTGCACTATAGGTGGTAATGTTGCAGAAAACGCTGGGGGACCGAGAGCAATCAAGTACGGTGTTACAAGGGATTATGTGATGGAAATAGAGGCGGTTTTGCCCAATGGTGAACTTATAACCACTGGAGTAAAGACTGTGAAGGGAGTTGTTGGGTATGATTTAGCAAGGCTCTTTGTCGGTTCTGAAGGTACATTAGCAGTATTTACAAAAATAAGATTAAAGATACTTCCTCTCCCTCAAGAAATTGTGACTTTGCTTGCTATTTTCCAAAATTGCGAATCAGCAGGAGATGCCGTTTCGAAAATTATATCTTCCAAAATAATTCCTCGAACACTTGAGTTTATGGATCACGAGGCAATCTTGGCTGTTGAAAATTTTAAGCCGGTCGGTCTTCCAAGAGATGCAGAAGCCGTTCTTATTATAGAGCTTGATGGACACCCTGTCGCAATTAAGAATGAGGCAGAAAAGATAGTGGAAATATGTCAACATCTCGGCGCGGAAATAAAGATGGCTGAAGATGAATATGCAAGGAATAATCTATGGGCATCAAGACGTGCCATTTCTCCAGCTCTTTACCATATTAAACCGACAAAGATAAGCGAAGATATAGTTGTGCCAAGAAGTAGACTCTCTGAAATGCTTAAACAACTTAGAAATCTTTCTGAAAGAACCGGGATAAAAATAGTAAATTTTGGACATGCTGGAGATGGGAATATTCATGTAAATATTATGGTAGATAAAGAAAATAAAGATGAATACGAAAAAGGCTTGAAACTTGTTAAAGAAATATTCAGTTATACCCTTTCTCTTGGAGGGACTATCTCTGGAGAGCATGGAGTTGGTCTTACAAAGGCACCTTACATCAATATGGAACTTTCAAAAAAGGAGATCGAGATCATGCATGCAATTAAGAATTTATTTGATCCAAAGAATATCCTTAATCCAGGTAAAATATTTCCTGAACATAATTTACAGTAACTCCAATTATATCAACAATATTTGATAAATCGAAAACTTATAGAGTAGATTTATATTTTCTTCCTTTCAAAAAATTTTTTATTAAAAAATAAGACATGGAAGAAATTATTATACCTATAAAAAAACTTCCCATAAGCATAGGCACTATATAATGTTTAAAATAGTTGATGTCTCTCGAAAATTTTAAATGGAGAAAATGGCCATTTAATATAAGGCTTCCTATCTCTGCACTAATAAAAAGTTGAAAAGGTAAAGATATTGGATTTGATATTTGGGTCCCAATAATTACGGCGAATGTATTAAGCCTTAATATGGAAGCGATGAAAATGGCGAGCAATGTGTGGATACCTATAAATGGGGTGCAACCAATAAAAATGCCGATTGCTATAGCGGACGCAATCTCTTTTGGCGAAAGTCCCTTTTTACTGAACCTTATTATATAATCTTTTAATTTCGAAGAAAACTTCATTTAATTCTTAAATTTAAATCACTACTGTCCGCTTAAAATAGAGACTGTTGCGCGTCAGGTTCTCTAACTTTA
>CAYOJI010000093.1:0-6848 GCA_964404225.1 uncultured Nitrospiraceae bacterium | reverse complement strand
CCTTTTTTATTCATCACGGAATTGGTGATGCTTCCTTGAATGAAGATTATTCTTGACAAGTGTGTATCTCCTTAATATAATTAAAAAATTAAATTTGATAGAAAAATGACTAAAGCAGAGTTAGTAGAGAAAATTTTTGAGAAGATAGGCCTTTCCAAGAAAGAAGCTCAAGAAATTATCGAGATAATTTTTGAAGTGATGAAACAAACCTTTGTCGAAGGTGAACCAATAAAGATTTCTGGTTTTGGAACATTTAATGTAAGACAAAAAATGTCACGAAGGGGAAGGAATCCTAAGACGGGTGAAGATCTTGAGATAACCCCGAGGAAGGTAATAACTTTTAGGGCGAGTAATCAATTAAAGGCAGCGATGGAGAAAGAACGTGTACAAACAGGTACAGGAGAAAGTTAAACATTACAAACCGTTTCCTGATAAACTTTTCTATAAGATAGGAGAGGTTAGCAAGATTGTAGATGTTGAGCCTTATGTATTACGTTATTGGGAAACAGAGTTCCCTTTTTTAAGACCCAGAAAGAGCAAGTCTGGCCAACGGATTTATGTTAAAAAGGATATAGAGGTGTTACTGAAGATCAAAAGACTTTTGTATCAAGAAAGATATACGATTGAAGGTGTAAGAAAAAAACTTGGGTTCAGTTCGGTTACTACCGACCTTAAAGATGATCAGAAATTAAATAAAAAAGATATAAAGCAACCTTCCCAAGTGATAGAACATGTCAAAAAAAGGCTTAAAGAAATCTTAAGCCAACTTCAGTAAATTTATTAAAAATCGGGGCGTGGCGCAGCCTGGTAGCGCACTCGCTTGGGGTGTGAGTGGTCGCCCGTTCAAATCGGGTCGCCCCGACCAATAGGAAGGTATTTAATGTATTCATTTTTAAATCTTCTTGTTGAAACGATAGGCTCTTTAGGATATTTAGGGATAGTTATATTAATGTTTATAGAAAGCACTTTTATCCCACTTCCCTCTGAATTAGTTATCCCACCCGCTGGATATTTAATATCAAAAAAACAGATGACGTGGACAGGTGTAATATTTTCAGGAACGATAGGAAGTTTACTTGGAGCGCTTTTTAATTATTATATAGCTGCTTATTTAGGTCGACCTTTTATACTTAGATACGGCAAATATTTCGGTGTTACAGAAAAAAGATTTAAAAAGGGTGAATTATTTTTTACTCGCCACGGTAATATAAGTACATTTATAGGAAGGTTAATTTTAGGTATAAGGCATTATATATCTTTTCCCGCAGGACTTGCTAAAATGAATTTGAAAAAATTCTGTTTTTATACATCGTTGGGGGCTGGAATATGGGTATGGATATTAGCGTATATCGGATACTTTATTGGTAATAATCAAGAGAAAATATTACAAGTTAGCAAGCAATGGAGTTTTTATCTCATAGTAGGGTGCGCTATTTTGCTTGTTATATATATATATATTAACAAAAGAAAGAGAGAGAAAGTTACCTAAAGATATCTTATTTCAAATTCAAGCAGTCTTTTCTCCAAAGACAGTTATATTGATCACAGACACCATCTTTTGCTGTTCCATAACATTCAAAATTGCCTTCTGCACGCTGAATAGCATGAATAATGGCATCTTTCTTTTTCATAGTTCCAAGCTTTATACCCTTCGATTTAGCAATTTCTTTTATTTCTTTAATAGTCATTGTAAACCCCCTCTTCCGTCTTTGAATAAAGAATATATCAAACTAAGGTATTATTTTCAAGCTTATATCAGATGCTTTAAAAGAGTGGGTAATAGCACCTACGGAAATAAAATCTACCCCTGTTTCTGCTATCTCTTTAACATTCCCGAGTGTTACCCCACCTGAAGCCTCAAGCATTATTTTGCCATTAGATATTTTTACAGCCTCTTTCATTTCATCAATCGACATATTGTCTAACATTACAATATCTGCACCTGCAGCTATAGCCTCCAGTAGTTCTGAAAGATTTTGAACTTCTATTTCTATTTTTGATAAATAGTGATTTTTTTTTGCACATTCAATCGCCTTTGTGATACTACCAACAGCTTTTATATGGTTATCTTTTATTAAAATTCCGTCGAAGAGCCCAAATCTATGGTTTTCACCTCCACCTATTTTCACAGCATATTTTTCCATAAACCTGAGGCAAGGTGTTGTTTTTCTCGTATCGACAATCTTTGCCTTTGTTCCCGATACTTTTTCTACAAATTTATTTGTAAGGGTAGCTACCCCCGAAAGTCTCTGAAGTATATTGAGACTTACCCTCTCCCCTGATAAAATAGAGCGTGTTTTACCATATATCTCAGCAATTATTTCATCCTTTTTAACCTTAGCTCCATCGTTTAATATGGAAGTGAAGACGATGGAGTCGTCTAATAATGTGAAAACTTTTTTTGCGAAAGGAAGACCCGCAATAATAAAATCTTCTTTGGCTATAAGAACAGCCTTTGATTTGCTTTCTTCAGGTATTAGAAGGGATGATGTAATATCACAATAGCCAATATCTTCTTCGATTGCTCGATGAATAGTATCAATTACATAAGGAGGTATTTCCATTCTATTTCCGTTTAAAAAGTAATTTTAAAAACCCCCAAATGCCTCCTATTACAGCACCTAATGCTATTGCAGACTTAAAATCAAAGAGTGTAGTTACACTACCTTCAATTTTATTTGATAATACAAGAAGAGCGGTAGTATTTTCAGAATTTATATTTTTCGAGGCCATTAATCCAACCGCTGAACCATTAACATTTATTTGTCCTCTTGAAATGGAAATAGGAGTGAGTGAAAAATTTATAGATAGGTTTTCGGCTGCTGATATAGCATTTATACTTTGATTTACGTTTATATCATTACCCTTAAGAAATAAAGTAGCACCCTGTGTTATTTCTACCTTTTCGCCATCGATACTTAATGCTCCTACCTGCTGAAGTTCTACATGACCACCTTCAACCGACCTGACGGTGCTTTGTTTTATATTTACAAATTCACCTTCGATTAAATTCAATTCACTTTTTTCTATTTTTCTGTCATCTTTTTGCATCTTTTATCCCTCCGCATCTAAAAGCATTTTAATACTTCTTGCGATTCTTTCTTTAATCTTAATAAGTTCCTCATATTTTGATTTTTCTTTCTCGACTATCTCTTTAGGTGCCCTTTGAAGAAAATCTTCATTTAGTAGTTTTTTGTTAATTATAACAATTGATTCTTCTACATTTTTTTGATCCTTTCTAAGTCTATCTACTTCTGATTTAATATTCAATACTCCCTTTAAAGGAATATATATTTCCATAGAACTTTTAACTGAAGTAGCAGAATGTTCCGGCTTTTCGATTGATGTTCCGATAATTACTTTATCAGCCTTTGCAAGCCCCTTTATATAATCAATATTTTCAATTAGTATTTCTTCTGCGTCTTTTGAAAATGTTTTTATAAATATTTTAACCTTTGTAGGAGGTGGGATATTCAATTCTCCTCTTATGGTTCTCGCTCCTGTAACTGCCTCAATAACGAAAGACATGCCTTCTTCAGCCTTATAATCTCGTGGCAAAGACCTAGGAAAATCAGATATGGTAATGCTTTCTCGATTGCCCTTTGGCTTATTTTTATAGTTTGACCAAAATACTTTAATCTTCTGCCATATTTCTTCTGTAACAAAAGGCATGAAGGGATGTAAAAGCTTTAGCGATGTGTCAAGTACATAAAGAAGACACCATTTTATACCGTCTTGAGATTCTATATTTTTTAATTCAATTTTTGAGAGTTCGATATACCAATCACAAAATTCATGCCATATAAACTGATATATATTACTTGCTGCATCGTTAAACCTGTATTCTTCAAGCGCCCTGTTTACATCATCCGTAGTTACTGCGAGTTTACTCAAAATCCATTTACTCGCAAGATCTTTTGGTTTCAAATCTTGTTCAACATAATTTTTAGTGTTAGAAAATGGATTATCTTGATCAATTTTTAAATTCATGAGTATAAACCTTGATGCATTCCAAAGTTTATTCACGAAATGTCTATATCCTTCTACTCGGTCTTCAGAGAATTTTATATCTCGACCCTGAGCAGCAAATGCTGCAAGTGTAAATCTGAACGCATCTGTACCATAACGATCCATCATTATTAGAGGATCTATAACATTACCCTTAGATTTTGACATCTTCTGACCCTTTACATCTCGTATAAGAGCATGTATATAAACATCTCTGAAAGGTACGTCGTTCATAAATTTGAGCCCCATCATAATCATCCTTGCAACCCAGAAAAAGATAATATCGAAGGCTGTGACAAGTACATTTGTTGGATAAAATGTCCTTAGGTCTTCTGTATCATCAGGCCAACCAAGGGTCGAAAAAGGCCATAATGCAGAAGAAAACCATGTATCAAGTACATCCTCATCTTGATATAGTTTTTCAGAACCACAATAGGGACAATCCTTAGGATCAGTTCTGGAGACTATAATTCCTTCTTTTTCTCTGCAGGTTTCGTTTTTCATTTCTTGACAGTACCATACCGGAATTCTATGCCCCCACCATATCTGACGCGAAATACACCAATCTTTTATACCTTCCATCCATGAAAAATATATATTCTCCCATGTCTTTGGGATAATTCTAATCTTTTTTTCTTTAACTACTTTAATTGCATCTTTAGCCATTGATTGGACATTTACGTACCACTGAAGGGTTAAAAGTGGTTCGGTAATTGTTTTACATCTGTAACAGTGTCCTACTGCATGTTTATAAGGTTCCTCTTTTTCTATTAAATTAAGTTCTTTTAAGTCTTTGAGGACTGTCTTTCTGCATTCATATCTTTCCATCCCTGAATATTTAGCTCCAGCATCTGATGTCATGTAGCCATCTTTACCTATAACACTGATAAATTCTAAGGGTGGGCTTTGCCTTTTTGCGATCGCCTCATCATTAAAGTCATGAGCTGGGGTAATCTTTACAGCACCTGTGCCAAAAGAAGGATCCACAGAATAATCTGAAATAATTTTGATTTTCCGTGTCGTTAAAGGAAGATTTGCCGTTTTACCAATTAATTCTTTATATCTGGAATCGTCAGGATTTACAGCAACGGCAGTATCTCCCAACATAGTTTCAGGTCTCGTAGTCGCTACCGTAATATATTTACCTTTATATTCAGAAATAGGGTACTTAATATAGATAAGTTTGCCGTCTATCTCCTCATATTCTACCTCGAGGTCTGAAAGTGCAGTTTGACAACGCGGACACCAGTTTATGAGACGGTTATCTCTATAAATGAGACCTTCTTCATAAAGCCTTACAAAAACTTCTCTAACAGCTTTAGAGAGTCCTTCATCAAGGGTAAACCTTTCACGACTCCAGTCACATGAAGCACCTAATCTTTTTAACTGATGTATTATTTTATTACCATATTCAGCCTTCCATTTCCAAACTCGTTCTATGAAAGCTTCACGCCCGATTTTATGTCTGTCCAAGCCTTCAGAGGCAAGCTGTTTTTCCACAACATTTTGTGTAGCAATTCCTGCGTGGTCAGTGCCGGGTAACCATAGTACCTTATAATTAAGCATTCGTTTCCAACGAGACAGTATGTCTTGTAAAACAGCATTAAGGGCATGACCCATATGTAATGAGCCAGTAATATTTGGTGGAGGAATTACTAAAGAGTAGGGTATACCTTTACTTGCTGGGTCTGGCGTAAAGAACCCTTTAGAGACCCAGAATTCATACCATTTATCCTCGAGACCTTTCGGATTGAAGCTCTTCTCTAAAATTCTGACCTTATCCTCTCTATTTCCTTAGTGATCATATTTTCTGCAAGGTCAGGCACTGTTTCCCAGATTACCTTTTCGACCTCTTTTGTTAAAGATTCGAGAGAGCCCTTTAGTATCTCTTTTAACATTCGCTCGACGAGATCAGGGGTAACTTCCCATAATACCTTCTCAACAGAATCTTTTAATAAAGGCATTAATGATGAAATAATTGTATCTTTTAGATCAATTGATGATAACAATGAAGATAAACTTTCTTGAATCTTTTTCTCAAAAAGCTCTTTGATCTCATCTTTTGAAAGAGATTCAATTTCTTTAATACTAATTTCTTCTTTTTTAGCCTTTGGTTTTTCTACAATTGATACCCCTTGCTTTTCAGCTTCGACTTTAAGTTCTTCCCCTATCTCGGTCATCTCTTGTGGGCTTACATCTTCTGCTGTTCCAATTTCAGCAAATTCGGGGATTTCTTCCAATTCCCACAAATCTTCTTCTACCCCTGTTTCTTCAAGTTTACCAACTTCTTCTGCTTCTGCAATTCCTGTGTCTTCATCATATGTAGCAGATACTGTTAAAAACGCATTAATTTTACTTATTAAATCCTGTGACTCGAATGGTTTTACTATGAAGTCGTCCGCCTTAACATTTTTTGCAAGTTCTTCATCTATAGGCTCAAATGCACCTGTCAAAAGTATCACAGGTATATTTCGGGTTGTAGGATCATTTTTTATTTTTTCACAAAGTTTATAGCCATTCAATTTAGGCATATCTATGTCTGCAAGGATAATATCGGGTTTAAAGGACGATATAACGGATAGAGCTTCCTCTCCGTTACTGACCGGTTTTATCTCGAAACCTTCGTCAGCTAATATAAGTTCTACAACCTTTTGTATTGTAATACTATCATCCGCAAGAAGAAGTTTATGTCCCATTCTTCACCTCTTGATTATCTTTTGAGATTTTATTGGTAAGTGTCAAAAAAGTCAAGTAGAATGATTTAAGCGTTAGCATCACCTTTTCGGTGATAGGTCACGCAGCATATCTAACAAACTTTCTTCGACGCTCTTGCCAGTAAG
>CAYOJI010000092.1:5064-7070 GCA_964404225.1 uncultured Nitrospiraceae bacterium | reverse complement strand
GAAAGTTTGTTAGATATGCTGCGTGACCTATCACGGAAAAGGTGATGCTAACAAATCAATTGTTATATTCTTCAAATTTCAATATTATATGTTAAAATTTAAGTTAAATGATAGGTATTATTGGTGGGAGTGGGCTTTATGAAATTGAAGGGGTTAAGATTAAGGATCTAAAAAAAGTAAATACCCCCTTCGGTTATCCGTCTGATTCTTACGTAATTGCTGAATTAGCTGATAAAGATGTAATTTTTTTACCTAGGCACGGGGCAAAACATAATATTCCTCCTCATAGAATAAATTATAGAGCTAATATATGGGGGTTTAAAGAATTAGGCGTTGATCGGCTTTTATCCATAGGGGCTACAGGCGGTATCAGTAAACAGATGGTTCCAGGGATGATTGTTATTCTTGACCAGATTATTGACATGACAAAAGATCGAGATTCTACCTTCTTTGATGGGGAAAATGGGGTTTTCCATATTGATTTTACAGAGCCATATTGTTACGAATTAAGAACATTTCTTTATGAGGCAGGTGAAAAAGCAGGAATAAAATTAATAAAGAAAGGTACGTATGTATGTGTCAGCGGACCTCGTCTTGAAACTAAAGCTGAGATTAAATTTTTTTCTAAAATAGGTGCTGACGTTGTTGGAATGACAGCAATGCCAGAGGCTTCGCTGTCGAGAGAGTTAGAAATTTGTTACGCAGGAATAGGTATTGTTACGAACTATGCTGCGGGTATAACAAAAAAGAAACTTACTACCAAGGAGGTATTAGATGTTATGAAAATGACTACAGGAAGAATTAATGACCTCCTTAAGCATACAATTAGACTTATACCAGAAGATAGAAGATGTGAATGTAAACATGCACTCAAAGAGGCACGCATGTAGCATGGATACAATTCTTATAGTCGAAGATAAAGAATCAATGGCAGAGATGCTAAAGGAGACTCTCGAGTCAGAAGGATATGCGGTTATTTCTGCAAAAGACGGTACAGAAGGTATGACATATCTAAAAGAAAAAAAAATAGACTTGGTTTTAACAGACCTAAAACTTCCTGATAAAGATGGAATAGATATTCTCAAGGCATCCAAGGAAGAGAATCAACTACGACCTGTAATCATTATGACAGCATATGGTTCTATTGAAAAGGCTGTTGAGGCAATGAAATTAGGTGCCTTTGATTTTATAACCAAACCCTTTGATACAGATTATCTTCTTATGCTTATAAAAAGGGCTATAGAGACACAAAGATTAGTTACTGAAAATATTCTTTTAAAAGAGGAATTTGCTTCGAAATTAGGTCTGCCAAGAATTATAGGTAAGAGTCAAGGTATTGTAAATGTTGCTCAGATTGTACAGAAAGTAGCACCTACCAAAACCACTGTACTTTTGCTCGGAGAAAGCGGTACGGGTAAAGAACTTTTTGCAAGGGCAATCCATAATCTTAGCAATCGTAAAAATTATCCTTTTGTCCCTATAAATTGTGCTGCTATCCCAAGAGAACTTTTAGAATCAGAACTGTTTGGACATGAAAAAGGAGCTTTTACAGGTGCTGATACAAAAAAGCTCGGTAAATTTGAACTTGCTGATAAAGGTACTATATTTCTTGATGAAATTGGGGATATGGATATTGCTTTACAATCGAAGCTTTTAAGGGCGATTGAGGTTGGTGAAATTGAAAGGATAGGAGCGGTTAAGCCAATAAAGGTAGATGTAAGAATAATCGCAGCGAGCAATAAAGACCTTGAAAAGTCAGTTAGAGAGAAGACTTTTAGGGAAGATTTGTATTATAGATTGAATGTATTTCCCATCAGAATACCTCCTTTAAGAGAAAGGAGGGAGGACATACCACTACTTGTTGAGTATTTCATAAATAAATATTGCATGGAGATTAAGACAAAGGTTAAGAACATTTCAAAAGACGCACTTGATTTGCTGTCAAATTATTATTGGAAGGGCAATGTGAGAGAACTCGAAAACGCAATAGAGCGAGCAGTAATTCT
>CAYOJI010000092.1:0-5054 GCA_964404225.1 uncultured Nitrospiraceae bacterium | reverse complement strand
ATGGTGAAGTGATCGATTCTGAACATTTCGGACTTGACCACTATATAACTCCACCATCTGAGAGCGAATCTTTTGAGAAATTTTCGACATCGGGTATAACCCTTGAATCAGTAGCAAAAGAGGCGTTAAGAGAGGCAGAGACTAAAAGGATTTTAGAAGTTCTACGCGAAACAAAAGGTAACAAGACAAAGGCAGCAGAAATCTTACAAGTTAGCTATAAGACTTTACTAACAAAGATTAGAGAATATGGAATTGAAGGTTAACATTATAATTTTATAAAATTAGAAATTGAATGGAAATAGGACTTAATTTTAAGATTAGGCATTTGGGTTTGTTTAAAAAACATTTAAACTTTTAGATCTTATACATTTCGGGGGAAGAATGGCAGGACATTCCAAATGGGCGCAGATTAAACACAAAAAGGCGGTTGTTGATGCTAAGAAAGGGAAAATTTTTAGTAAGATTGTTAAAGAAATCTCGGTGGCTGCGAGGTTAGGTGGTGGAGATATATCAGGGAATCCTAGACTCAGAACAGCAATAGAAAAGGCAAAGGAAGTAAACATGCCTAGCGAAAATATAAAAAGAGCAATAATGAAAGGAACAGGTGAGCTTCCTGGCGCACATTATGAAGAAACTTTTTATGAAGGGTATGGTCCGGGAGGCGTTGCTATTCTTTTGGAGGCACTCACAGATAATAAAAATAGGACCAGCTCTGAGATAAGACATATCTTGAGCAAACATGGTGGGAGTCTTGGTGAAGCGGGTTGCGTCTCTTGGATTTTTGATAAAAAAGGCTATATATTAGTGGAGAAGAATAAAGTTGATGAAGACACGCTTATTGCGGTAGCTCTTGAAGCTGGTGCGGAGGATATGAAAAATGATCCAAAAGAAGATAATTATGAAATAATTACAACTCCTGAAACTATGAATAAAGTTAAATCTACGATAGAGGCTTCAGGCATTCCGATTTCACTTGCCGAGATTACCATGTTACCCAAGAGTTATGTTAATCTTGATGAAAAAACTGCGGAACAGATGATTAAGCTTATAGAAATCCTTGAAGATCATGAAGATATTCAGAATGTATATACAAATTTTGATATCCCAGATGAGGTATTGTTAAAAGTTGGGAAGTAAATTTCAATTTTCAATACGCGCTACATTTAAGCGGAGATTTTTCGCTGGACTGCTTCTTTCCATACCTGCAATTATCACATTTCTTATAATAGGTTGGTTTTTTAATTTTGTTGATGGGCTTCTTGAGCCAATTTACTTTAAGATTCTGGGATACCACGTTCCAGGGTTGGGTTTTCTATCGGCAATTGTTCTTATATTCATAGTGGGCCTTATCTCTACAAATGTTATAGGTAAAAAGGTTATCGAATATACTGAAAGACTAATGCTTAAGATACCTGTATTTAAAAGCATTTACATCGCAGTAAAACAACTTGTAGATGCATTCTCTCCAGAGAGTAAAAGTTCGTCATTCAAGAAGTTTGTTATTGTAGAATATCCACGACCAGGGGTTTTTGCCTTTGGTTTCTTAACGAAAGAAAGCACTATTTTAAAAGGGAAAGATGGTGCCGAGACCCATATGAGAGCTGTCTATATTCCTACAAATCATCTGTATTTTGGCGAGATAGCCCTTTTTAAAAATGAGGATGTATTTTATACAAATATATCAATAGATGATGGAATAAAGATTATCCTCTCAGGTGGGATAGCAGCGCCTGAAAAGATATCCGAGGTGTTGTGATGGATATAGCAGTTGTTATATTAGCAGCAGGGCTTGGTAAGAGAATGAATTCTTCAATCCCAAAGGTTTTACATAAATTATATGGGTTACCAATGCTTCAACATGTGTTGGATACAGTTCATGGTCTTAATCCTCAGAAGATCGTCGTAGTTGTTGGAAAACATTTTAAAGAAATAGAAGGATCAATAAATATTTCTAAAAATATTTCTAACAAGGTTGTATTTGCATATCAGAAGGAAGCAAAAGGTACTGGAGATGCATTAGCGTGCGCATTACTTCATCTTGGGTCGTTCAGAAAGACGATTTTGGTAATTAATGGAGATACACCTCTGATTACAAAAAGCACTTTAAAAAGATTTTTTTTATTACACCAGAAGAAAAAGAATGATCTATCGATACTTTCGTTTGTATCGCAAGATCCAAGGTCATACGGTAGGATTATAAGAGATGGAAAAGGTAAGGTTTTATCCATTGTTGAAGACAGGGACGCTACAATTTCTCAGAAACAGATAAAAGAAGTCAACAGTGGTGTCTATGCTATGGAATTGAGTATCCTGCCTCTTTTAAAAAAAATTAAGCTTAATGAGTCAAAAGGAGAATATTATTTAACTGATATAGTAAAGTTAGCAGCAGATAGAGGGAAAAAGATAGATGCTTTTTGTATAGGGTCAGAATTTGAATTAACAGGGATAAATACTCGTGAGGAGTTAGAAAATGCACGGCAATTGATGAGAGAGAGGATAATTAATACACACATAAAAAAAGGTGTGGAGTTTATAGATAAGAATCATGTTTTTATTGATTCAAGGGTAAAGATAGGCCATGGTACGATTATTTATCCAAATGTTTATATCGAAGGTAATACCATAATAGGTAAAGGATGTAAGATATTCCCAAATGTTCGAATTGAAGACAGTATCATAGAGGACGAAGCAGTTATCAAAGATTCAACATTAATAGAGGGTTCTATTATAAAAAAAGAGGCGGTTGTTGGTCCTTTTGCACATATAAGGCCTGAATCAGAGATCCAAAGTGGGGCTAAGATCGGTAATTTTGTAGAGGTTAAAAAATCGATAATAGGAGAAGGGACTAAGGCACAACATCTTACCTATATTGGAGATGCAAAAATAGGCAAAAACGTCAATATAGGGGCAGGTACAATAACCTGTAATTATGATGGTTATAAAAAACACATTACAACTATTGAAGACAATGTATTTATCGGAAGCGATTCACAATTAATCGCACCTGTGAAGATAGGTAAGGGTGCATATGTTGGAGCAGGGACTACGATAACCAAAGATGTTCCACCCGATGCACTTGCTTTGAGCAGAGTACCTCAAAAAAATATTGAGGGCTGGGCAATCAAACGAAGGGCAAAGCACGAGGAGCAAGGAGTAAAGAGTAAAGAGATATGTGTGGAATAATAGGCTATATAGGTAAAAGGAATGCTATATCCGTAGTTCTTGAAGGATTAAAACGATTAGAATACAGAGGGTATGATTCTGCAGGTATAGCTTTTTTTTCTGATAAAGGCATTGAGGTTAGGAGATGCAAAGGCAAGATAAAAGATTTATGTTCGTTAATTGAATCTGAAAATCCAAAAGGTAATAACGCAATAGGCCATACAAGATGGGCAACGCATGGAAAACCTTCAGAAGAAAATGCTCATCCTCACAGATCTAATACCATAGTGCTTGTACATAATGGAATAATCGAAAATTATCTCGATCTCAAAAAGATGCTAAACCAGAAAGGATACGTCTTTACATCTGAAACTGATACAGAAGTTTTGTGTCATTTAATAGCGGATTGCGCTAAGAACCGTTCACTGGAAGAAGCTGTAAGAGAGGCAATGAAAGAAGTTAAAGGTGCATATGCACTTGCGATCATTAAGGAAGACGAACCAGACAAGATAATTGGTGTCAAGAAGGATAGCCCCCTTGTTATCGGATTGGGTGAGGGAGAGTACTTTCTTGCCTCAGATGTGCCCGCATTCTTGACTTATTCAAATAATGTGATATTCCTCGAAGATGGTGAAATGGCTGTAGTTTCGCGCAGTGGGGTAGAGATTAGTAAGCTGGATGGAACACCCGTAAAACAAAATATCCAGTCTATTTCATGGAGCCCTTCTATGGCAGAAAAAGGTGGATACAGACATTTTATGTTAAAAGAGATATATGAACAACCCAGGGCGATTGCTGATACTTTAAGGGGAAGGTTTAACGCTGAAACAGGCGAAATAAATTTAAAAGAATTTGGTTTAAATAAAAAAGAGATAAAGTCCTTTAAAAAAATTTTTATTGTAGCATGTGGGACTTCATATCATGCAGCCTTAGTTGGTAAATATATGATAGAGGATCTCGTCAGAATTCCAGTGGAGGTTGATATAGCATCAGAGTTTCGTTACAGAAATCCGATTATTATGCCTAAGGATTTAATGATTGTAATAACACAGTCGGGGGAAACAGCGGATACAATAGCAGCGCAAAGAGAGGCTAAAAGACTTGGAGCAAAGGTGTTATCAATATGTAATGTTGTTGGAAGTACTTCTTCAAGGGAAGCTGACTCAGTTTTTTATACACATTCAGGACCTGAAATAGGTGTTGCTTCAACTAAGGCATTTACAACTCAAATAGTAGGACTTTATCTGTTGGCTATTGGCATTGGAAAAGCGAGGGGTGTTGTATCAGATAATATATCGAAGGCTTTACTGCAAGAATTGCTTTTGATTCCGAGAAAGATAGAAAAGGCTTTAAGCGAAGAGGAGAATATCAAAAATATTGCAAAAGAATTTTTTAAAGCAAGAGGATTTCTTTATTTGGGACGAGGTGTAACATATCCCATTGCCCTTGAAGGAGCTTTAAAATTAAAAGAAATATCATATATACATGCGGAAGGCTATCCTGCTGGAGAAATGAAGCATGGTCCAATAGCATTAATTGATGAAGAACTTCCTGTGGTTGTTCTTGCACCTATGGATAGACTTTATGAAAAGATGATATCGAATATCCAGGAAGTTAAAAGTAGGGGTGGAAAGGTTATATCAATTACAAATGATGATTTAAAGAATGATATTCGTGAAATATCAGATAAATGTATAATTGTGCCTCATACGAATACGTATCTCACTACTTTAATAATGTCTATTCCTGTTCAATTGCTGGCATATCATATTGGGGTACTAAAAGGGTGTGATGTAGATCAACCGAGAAATTTGGCAAAGAGTGTTACAGTTGAATAAACATAAAATACATAGCATCGATGCTTGAAGGGTTTTTAATTTAATAAATAAGAA
>CAYOJI010000091.1:0-7153 GCA_964404225.1 uncultured Nitrospiraceae bacterium | reverse complement strand
TTAAATAAGGCTAAAGAAAAAGGCATAATTGTCATACAGAGTTTTGAATGGTAGTCTTCAGCATTTTGAAATCAACAATTACATAATCTGAATAATCTGCTTCCCCTCGTTCGAGCAGGAAATTCCTGAACCATATTCCATTGGAATCAATCCATCTAAAACCTACCATTTTAATGAGTTCTCTTGTCAGTTCATGAGAAATCAATCCCTCCTCATTCAATATATAAAATGCATCGGTCATTGTTGTGGGTTTTCTAAAGTCTTTATAAGCAATTATTGCTTGGATGCTTACTTTTCAAAAACTCAACTCCCATCTACCTTTTCCAATTTTTTATAATATATTAAATTTATTTGTCCTTTAAGTAGTTATAGTAGGGAATTATTATGGCTATGTCAATTTATTGAATTGTTAGGAAGCATAACTTTTTCCGTGATGAAATATTTTCTATGCTGGAAAATTGCCCTTGAGCGACTTTACAAAATCTCTGGTAACCAATCTTGGCGAAAGGAGCGTCCCTGAAAGGGCGAATTTGCACTGTTTGAGCCCCGAATACTTTCGGGGCGAGTTTGCAAATTCGAGCGACAAAGCCTTAGATTGGTCAGAGATTTTGTTTATTAAGCGAAAGGGCATTTCTCCAGACTTGTATATCACGAAATTGGTTATGCTTCCGAATTGTTATTATTATTTGATATTATTTGGGTCATTTATAAAAATTTTTCACATTTGAAAAGAAGGGTCTGAATAGAATCTGCTTTCCAAATTAGGAGGTTTATAGATGGGTAAAGGAGATCTAAAAACTAAACGAGGCAAAATATTTAGAGGTACTTATGGAAAAACGCGGCCCAAGAAAAAAAGAAAAAAATAATTTGATTTATGAGAAATCTTAAGTTTTATTATTTATATTACTTAATCTATCCTCTTTTTTTACCTTTTTTTAGAGAATAAATTAAGAACACGGTCGCTGCGATAATTATTAATCCTTTTCCGAAAAGACCTATTATTCCAAAACTTAATCGGGTAAGTGTTTTACCAAAAATTATAAGAATAATAATAAGTCCAATTAGAAGTGCTATTTTTTGATATTTATTCATTGTCAATTAAGTTTATACTTTTTGGTGGAGAAATGAAACCATTTTTTCGCAGAAGTAAAGTGTTCATAACCTTCTTCCAAAAAAGTTTTCTTTCCCCCGAAGCGATCTATTACGACTCTTTCCGTCCTTGTTATTTCTCCTATACATGTGGCTTTTATTTTTTTTATTTGAGGATGTGCAGTAAAAAGAAGCTCATAATCCTCTCCTCCTGACATAGCAAAAGATAAAGGAGAAATTTTAAGATATTTGGAAGCCTCCTTTAATTCATTTGACAAAGGTATATTATCTAAGTATATCCTTGCACCAACTTTACTCTCATTACATAATCTTGTCAAATCGATTAATAAGCCATCGCTTATATCTATCATAGAAGTTGCTATATTAATAAAATGCCTTGGATTCCTTGCTTCTGGCATAAGATGTCTCTTTAGAAGAGGCTCTATAGTTTCCCAAGTTAAACCTTTTAGCGTTGTGTTACAAACTTTATTCTTACAAAAATCATTATCAAAAATTACTTGTCTCTTAATTCTTTTCAAAAGTGCTAAACCACAAGCTGAATCTCCAAGGTTTCCTGTCACATAAATTCTGTCACCAATACGTGCCCCATCCCTTTTTATATGTTTCTTAGCAATACCAATAAGCATTGCGCCCAAAGAAATATTATCTTTAGCAGCTGACACATCGCCACCAATTAATAGAAGACCATAATGTTTTAAAGCTGTTTTTACACCTTCAAAAAACATATCAACAAATTCGAAAGTCGTGGTTCTTTTTAATGCCAAATTAATCAAGGCATAAAGAGGGGCACCCCCCATTGCATATATGTCACTAACATTAACAGATATTAATTTAAAACCAAGTTGATATGGAGTTGTAAAGCTAATGTCAAAATGTATCCCTTCAACCATCATATCTGTGGTCAGCAGAAGATTTTCAATTGGAGGGACTATTACAGCAGCGTCATCACCTATTCCTACCAAAATTTTTTTAGATTTTTTTTTAAACTTTTTTCTTACATAATCTAAAAGATAGTTCTCTCCTACTTGAGAAAGTTTCATAGAAAAAATATCACAGTGATTTTTATTTAGCTTTTTTATTGGCTTGTGAGGAAAATTTTTTATTCTTTTTACTATTATTGTCTTTCAGAGCTACTTTAAGGACTTCATCCATTGTTTCTACAAAGATGAATTCCATATCCTTTTTGATATATTTGGGTATGTCTTCAAGGTCTTTTTTATTCCGCTTTGGAATAATAACCTTCTTTATCCCCATTCTTTTTGCGGCAAGGGTCTTCTCTTTTAACCCACCTACAGGCAGAACTCTTCCCCTTAGAGTAACTTCTCCTGTCATCGCAATATTTTTATTAACAGGCTTTCCTGTTAAAGCAGAAGCTATTGAAGTTGCCATGGTTATACCCGCAGAGGGGCCATCCTTAGGTATTGCACCTGCCGGTACATGTATATGAATATCAACTTTTGAAAATATATCATCCCTTATTCCAAGCGACTTGGCTCTGGATCTTACATAACTCAAGGCAGCCTGCGCTGACTCTTTCATAACATCTCCAAGTTGTCCCGTAAGGGTTAAATTTCCTTTCCCCTTCATTGTTGTCGCTTCAACATATATAATATCTCCACCCGTTTCAGTCCAAGCAAGACCTGTAGCGACACCTACTTCATCCTTTTGAATTTCTTCTTCGGGTAAATATTTAGGCACACCAAGATATTTATGAACGTTATTCGAATTTATAACAAAAAGTTTTTCTTTCCCTTCAGCTATCTTCTTCGCTACTTTTCTACAAAGATTAGCAATTTCTCTTTCGAGATTTCTCACACCTGCCTCTCTTGTATATTGTGAAATTATTGTATAAAGACCACCATCTGTTATCTTTAGAACATTATTACTAATCCCATGTTCTTCTAACTGTTTTGGTATAAGATAATTTTTTGCGATTCCAAGTTTTTCTTCTGTTGTATAGCCGGATAGATAAATTATTTCCATTCTATCCTTTAAAGGACCAGGAATTGTATCAACAAGATTACCAGTCGTAATGAACATAACATTTGATAGATCAAAAGGTACCCCGAGATAATGATCTGTAAATGCATTATTTTGTTCTGGGTCTAAAACTTCGAGAAGTGCAGATGAAGGATCTCCTCTAAAATCCATCCCGATTTTGTCGATCTCGTCAAGCATGAAAACAGGATTATTTGTACCTGCAGTTTTTATCCCCTGTATTATCCTTCCTGGCAAAGCTCCAACATAAGTTCTCCTATGTCCTCTTATCTCTGCTTCATCTCTAACACCACCCAGTGACATCCGAACAAATTCTCGTCCGAGTGCCCTTGCTATTGATTTACCAAGAGAGGTTTTACCAACGCCTGGCGGACCAATAAAACAAAGGATAGGTCCTTTCATTTTTTCTTTTAACTTTCTTACACTCAGATACTCTAATATCCGTTCCTTTACTTTCTCGAGGTCATAATGATCTTCATTTAAAACCTTTTCTGCAACCTTAATATCGAGATTATCTGTCGTTGACTTTGACCAAGGCAGCTCTACCAACCAATCAAGGTATGTTCTTACTGTTGCTGCTTCAGCACTGTCAGGGTGCATCTTTTCAAGTCTTTTAAGTTGTTTCTCAGCCTCCTTCATGACCTTCTCGGGCATTTTTGCCTCTTCTATTTTCTTTCTGAATTCCTTTATTTCTTCTGCTCTTTCATCTATTTCACCCAATTCTTTCTGTATGGCTTTTAACTGTTCCCTAAGAAAGTATTCCCTCTGTGTTTTATCTATTTCTCCGCGAGCTTCGGATTGAATCTTCTGTTGAACGGTAAGGAGTTCTATCTCCCTCATTAGGATTTCGCTAACTCTTTTTAGCCTTTGAATAGGGTCGATTATTTCAAGAATTTCCTGAGCTTGCTCAGCCTTTAATCCAAGATTTGATGCTACAAGATCTGCAAGCCTCCCGGGGTCCTCTATATTTTCAATTATTCCCATTACATCGGGTAAGACAGACTTCCCAAGAGCAATAACCTTTTCTAATTGCTCTTTTACCGTCCTTATTTGTGCCTCGTTTTCTATAGTAAGTGTCGATATTTTTGGATCACTAATCTTTTCTATCTTTACTTTAAAGAATGGTTCTATCTGAGAATAGTCCAAGGCCTTTGCCTTACTCACTCCCTGGACAAGTATTTTTACCCTACCATCTGGAAGTTTGAGCATCCTCATTATTACAGCAACCGTTCCAATTGAAAAAAGATCTTCAGGAGTAGGATTTTCTATATTAAGATCCTTTTGCGTTAGAAGAAGGACCATTCTATTTGTGTTAAGAGAATGTTCTATAGCCTTTATAGACATTTCTCTTCCCACAAAAAGGGGAAGGATCATATAAGGAAACACTACTATATCCCTAACAGGGAGGACAGGTAATTCATCTGGGATCTCAATCTCTTTGTCTATTTTTTGTTCCGCATTTAATACATCTGCCATGTTAGCTCCTATTAATTTAATTTAATTCTTTCAACAACTTCAATTAAATAATTTTTAAAATGTTCTGCAATCTGGGGTCTTTTCAATGCAAGATCAACCGTTGCCTTAAGATAACCAACTTTATCACCCGCATCATATCTTATACCATTAAATAAGTAACCGTATATCTGGCGCTTTTTTAGTAACGCGTGAAGTGCATCTGTCAATTGTATCTCGCCTCCTTTTCCGGGTCCTATTCCTTCAAGGATATCAAAAATATCTGGGGTCAGAATATATCTACCAATTATAGCCATATCAGAAGGCGCATTCTGAGGTAAGGGCTTTTCCACTAATTTGCTAATTCTAAATAGGTTCTCTCCTTCGCTTATACCTTCTATCACTCCATATCTGCTTATTTCATTAATTGGAACCTTTTGAATTGCAAGTATAGGAGAATCAAGTTTTTTAAAAAGATTTATCATATCCTTGAGTAAAGGGGTTTCAGGGTCAATAATATCATCACTTAATAAAACAGCAAAGGGTTCATTTTTTACAAAAGGCTTAGCGCAATATATTGCATGTCCAAGTCCCAAAGCAGCCTTCTGTCTTATATATGCGAAGTTAAGATTATTTAATCTGTTGATTTCTTCGAGGAGATTTTTTTTGCCAGTCTTTTTCAGGTTTTCCTCAAGTTCATAGGCTGAATCAAAATGATCTTCAATAGCCCTTTTATACTTTCCTGTAATTATTATAAATTCATTGATTCCACATGCACGCGCCTCTTCGATAGCATACTGAATCATTGGTTTATCAACTATAGGTAACATCTCTTTAGGAGATGCCTTTGTTGCTGGTAAAAACCGCGTGCCTAAACCTCCAGCGGGTAATATAGCCTTTTTTATTTTTTCTTTCATAATTTTTATAATACCATATTACAAAAATATACTCTTAATTTCAAGAAATGACATTAGATATTATTATTTATCTACTTGACATCGTTAAGTTTTTAAATTATAGTCTTTAATCAAACTTATATCTTAGATAGCAATGAATTTAAGTATCCTAAATATACTTAATTTTAAATCACTGACGGAGAGGAGGTGAATTAATGAAAACCCATATTATTTTCGGTATTTTAATCCTTGCTATTATTTTTGTTGGAAGTGCAATAGCAAGCGGTCCCGGAAAATCAGTTGAATATCCCGACGGAGAATTAGGAAAAGTTATTTTTAAGGGAGATACACACGGAATAAAGCAAGGCATGAAATGTCCTGATTGCCATCCAAAGCTTTTCCAGATGAAAAAAGGTAGTTTCAAGATGACAAAAGAAGACCATAGCGATACTACAAAGGGTTGTGGGGTATGTCATAACGGAGAAAAGGCCTTTTCACAATCAAATGAAGCCGATTGCGTAAAATGTCATAAGAAAACAGAAGAAGCACCAGCAAGCCAAACACCCACAGAAGAAAAGAAAGAATAAAAAAGAACAGGGGGTATTTCTAAATATCCCCTGTTTTAGCATCGAATTCTAATTAAAATCCTTAAACATAATTTAAAATCCTGCAGATGGTCAAAGCATTGTAAGCCATGATTCATATTTTTTATTTCTGCCTCTTACAATATCGAAAAATATCGATTGAAGTTTTTTAGTTAAGTCACCGGGAATACCTTTACCGACAATCCTTCCATCTAATTCCCTTATAGGGGTAACCTCTGCTGCTGTACCTGTAAAGAAAGCTTCATCCGCAATATAAATTTCATCCCTTGTAAATCTCTGCTCTAAAACTTCTATCCCTTCATCTTTTGCAATCTGAATAATACTGTTTCTCGTTATACCTTCGAGAATAGAGGTAAGCGGAGTTGTTTTTAAAACACCATTCCTCACTATAAAAATATTTTCACCACTCCCTTCAGAAACATAGCCCTCTGTATCGAGTAAAAGGGCTTCCTCATAACCACAAGAAATGGCTTCTTTTTTTGCCAATTGAGAATTTACATAATATCCACATATCTTCCCTCTGGACATAGTCGAATTCACATGATTTCTGATAAAAGACGAGGTTTTTACTCTAATTCCGTTTGTAATACCTAATTCACCGAGATAAGTCCCCCACGGCCAAACTGCTATAGAAACCTTGATAGGATTTTCTTTTGGGTATAAACCCATTGCGCCATCTCCGATATAAACCAATGGCCTTATATAGCACTCCTTTATCTTGTTTATCTTTATTGTTTCTATTATCGCCTTTTTAATCTCTTCTTTTGAGTATGGTATTTGAATCATAAAAATGTGAGCTGAATTGAAGAGTCTTTCAATATGTTCATCAAGTCTAAATATCGCAGATCCCGTTTTAGTTTCATAACACCGTATTCCTTCGAAAACACCAAGACCGTAGTGGAGTGTATGAGTTAAAACGTGAACCTTAGCATTATCCCACTCAACAAATTTACCATCCATCCATATCTTTTCTGTCTTTTCTATCATAAGTTTTTATTTATAGCAGTAATTTATAGGCAAAGTCAATTACTTCCCAAAATAAGTTAGCATCACCTTTTCCGTGATAGGTCACGCAGCATATCTAACAAACTT
>CAYOJI010000090.1:5175-7497 GCA_964404225.1 uncultured Nitrospiraceae bacterium | reverse complement strand
AACATAAAATACATAGCATCGATGCTTGAAGGGTTTTTAATTTAATAAATAAGAAATTTAATTAAAAAATCAAATAAATAACTGTAAAATGTAGATTTAATCACTTAAAATTTGTTAATATTGTTAAGAATGTATGATCTAAATCCCCAGCAAAAAGAGGCTCTTACTTATATTGATGGTCCTTTACTTGTTTTTGCTGGTGCGGGAAGCGGGAAGACCAGAGTAATAGCCCATAAGTTTACTTACCTGACAAAGTCAAAAAAAATTTCACCTGATTCTATCTTTACAGTTACATTTACGAATAAAGCTGCTAATGAGATGAAAGAAAGAATAAGACAAATTCTTGAGAAGGATATTAATTCTGCATGGATAGGGACATTCCATTCCCAATGTAATAGGATACTTCGCAAAGAAATTCATACCATTGGTTATAAAAACAATTTTTCTATTTACGATGAAGATGACCAATGTAATCTTATAAGGCACATCCTGAAAGAGTTTAAAATGTATGAAGCCCTTTATAAGGGTATAGCATCCCGTATAAGTTTTCTTAAGTCTTCTATGATTACTCCAGAGGAGTTTTTATCTTCAGGTGATGGTTTTGGTTTTGATGAAAAACTTGCAAGGGTTTATGTTAGGTATCAAGATGAGCTTATGAGGAGTAACGCATTAGATTTCGATGATCTTATAATGTTAACTATAAAGTTATTCGAGAATAATCCAAAGTTACTCGAAAGATATCAAGAGAGATTTTCTTATATACTTGTCGACGAATTTCAGGATACTAACTATGCTCAATATTGTCTTCTTAAACTCCTCGCGTCTTTACATAAAAAAATATGTGTGGTAGGAGATGATGACCAGAGTATATATAGATTTAGAGGAGCTAATATAAATAATATATTAAATTTCACAAATGATTTCCCAGATGCAAAACTTATCAAGTTAGAACAAAATTATCGTTCAACACGTAATATACTCAATGTTTCAAGTGCTGTAATATCAAAGAATATTAAAAGAGAATCGAAAAATCTATGGACTGATAAAGGATGCGGAGAAAAAGTTCATTTTTGTTGGTTGAATACATATGAAGATGAGGCAAAATATATCGCAAAGGTCATCAAGGAATATTATTTAAAAGGCAAATATAATTATAAGGATTTTGCAATATTTTACAGGGTAAACCTTCAATCAAGAGCAATCGAGGATGCCTTGCGTAATGAAGGACTGCCATACCGAGTTATTGGTGGAATAAGTTTTTATCAAAGGAAGGAAATAAAGGATATTATTGCATATATGAAGCTGGCCTTAAATCATAATGATAACGTAAGTTTTAGAAGGATTATCAATGTTCCACAGAGAGGTATTGGAACAGCAGTCTTGAGCAAAATAGAGTACGAGGCTAAGAAAAAATCACTTTCCCTGTTCAACACCTTGAAATCAGCACTCCGTGGAGATAATTTTAGTGCTTTATTGAGGGAGAGACTTCAAGAATTTGTTAGACTTATAGAGGGCTTTTCTAACTCAAATTTTAGGTTTGCCTCTGATATGTTAAAAAATATTTTAGAAAAAACAGGCTATATAGAAGTCCTTGATGAAGAGAGATTAAAAAATGTTGAGGAACTCATTTTGTCTGCTGAGGCGCAAGGTATTAAAGATTTTATTGATAAAATCTCTTTATTTACTAATATGGATGAGGTATGTCTGGATGACTGTATATCTCTAATGACTCTACACAATGCCAAAGGACTCGAGTTTCCTTTTGTGTTTATAACAGGGCTTGAAGAAGGTTTATTGCCCTATTTTAAAGCATTAGAACACGAAGAAGAGATTGCAGAAGAACGCAGACTTTTTTATGTAGGTATGACACGTGCCCAAGAAGTACTCTATTTAACAGGTGCGAGTAAGAGAAAGTTATATTCGAAAACACAGGATCAAGAGCCGTCGAGATTTTTAAAAGATATACCTAAAGAATGCTGTCAATGGATAGAAAAGATTCCAACTCGTCAAGAAGTAAAGATTAAACCTATAAAGAAAAGAGTTATTCCAAAAAATGAATATACATTATATTCTGTAGGTTGTAGGGTAAAACATCCGGCATGGGGTATAGGTGTCATAAGAGATTGTTATGGAGATGGTGATGATCTAAAAGTTACGGTAAACTTTCCTAATATAGGTTTGAAAAGGCTTGCTGTAAGATATGCTAATCTTGAAAGAATTTAGGTAATAAGATGAGGATATCTAAAAAAGAGATAGAGCATATAGCTATGTTAGCAAGATTGTCTCTTTCTGAAAAAGAAAAGGAATTGTATGGTGCTCAGT
>CAYOJI010000090.1:0-5165 GCA_964404225.1 uncultured Nitrospiraceae bacterium | reverse complement strand
ATTTTAGACTATATGGAGAAGTTGAACGAATTAGATACAAAGGATATAGAACCTACTTCTCATATAGTTGCATTGAATAATGTAATGAGAGATGATGTCCTTGAAGATTCAATTCCAAGGGAAGAGGCACTTAAGAATGCACCATCTCGTTCTGAGAAATTCTATCGCGTGCCAAGGATAATCGACTAAACAGTTTAAATTATATGTTAAGGTGTATTCTTAGGGCAAAAATACATACAGCGAAGGTTACAGATTCAAATCTTTCATATGAAGGAAGTATAACTATTGATGAGCAAATACTTGAGGAGGCGGGTATACTTCCTTTTGAACAGGTGATGGTTAGCAATCTTAATAATGGGGAACGGTTTGAGACTTATGTAATACCTGGTAAGAAGGCTGGAGAAATTAGTCTCAATGGTCCTACCGCAAGAAAAGGCGTTATAGGAGATAAAGTAATAATATTCTGCTATAGTTATTTTGAAGAAGAAAAACTGGAAAATTTTAAACCAACAATAGTTATTCTTGATGATAATAATAAAATAGTTAAGGTAAATAAATAATCTTATTAAGCTTCTTTTTTACTTGCAACAGTTAATTGTTCACTACTCCTTGTAGAATAGTCTCCTGTAAGATGTAAACTATGTCGTCTGAACAGCCAGAGTTCCGGAATTATCTCAGAGATTATTTCACCGTTGTCAAATATTCTAACGATTGAACTTTCCGAGACAACTACCGCAATGGCGTTTGTTTGTTTAGTGATAGAAGCAGCAGCCATGTGACGTGTGCCCAATCCCAAAGGTAGATTAGTACCCTCTGAAGAGGCGTTTATATATCTTGCGGCTGATAGGACAGTTCCATCGTCAGCTACAATGAAAGCTCCATCCAGCTTGGATAATTCTTTAACGGTTTCACGTAAATCTGGATTACTGATGTGTTTTTGTTCCTTTGGATGGTGCCACAGGGGATCAAGGATAAGACATTTAGAATTTTTTAAAACCCTTTCTTCATCAGAAATAACAAACATGGTACCAATTTTTCTACCTTCTCTTCCTTCTCGTGCAATCTCGACTGCAAGCAAAATTACGTCCTCAAGTGTTTGAAGGTTAACTCCTCTTTTTGAAGTGCAGATGTCCTGTAATAGTTGTCTTTCTTCAGTCATTAACATTTTAGTATCACCTCAGTTATACCCAGTTAATGATATATATTTATTATACTCGATATGATTATTAAATGATTTTTCATATTAAATAAATTTATAAATAATGTGAAAAAAGTCAAAAAGTTATAGATTTTTATTAATAAATAAAGCTAAATATTTAAATTATTATGTTTAGATTTCATTTTCTCACAAAATAATAAGGTTAGCTATTCAAGGAGTAATTATTAAATTTTGTGTTATTATATCTGGCATAAATTTTATATATATTATTTCTGGTTGTAAAAATATCGAATAATTTAATCTTTATTAAGGGAGTATAAATGAAGAAGGTTCCTTTTTTGCATATTATACTTTTTATTCTTACTTTAGTGTCTACTATAACTGTAGGGGCGATGCAAACCGGTATTAATGTTTTCGAAGAGCCTGGAAAGATTTATACAGGATTACCTTTTGCTATAACCTTGATGACAATTTTATTGAGTCATGAATTATCACATTATTTTGCATCCAAAAAACACAATGTAAAGGCGACCCTTCCATACTTTATTCCTGCACCTACAATTATTGGAACATTCGGGGCATTTATAAAGATGAAGTCGCCAATTATTTCAAGAAAATCATTAATAGACATAGGGGCGTCCGGACCGATCTCAGGATTTATTGTCTCTTTAATTGCTTCTATTATTGGTCTTAATCTCTCTAATGTTGTGACAGTATCAGAAAATAAAGGTGCGTTGGGATTGGGAGATTCGATACTATTTTCATTTCTATCAAGGTTAATAATCGGTGTACCACCTGATAATCATGATATCCTTTTAAGTCCAGTAGCATTTGCTGGATGGATAGGACTTTTTGTAACTTCAATAAATCTTCTTCCCATAGGTCAACTTGATGGTGGACATATAACATATGCACTTTTGGGTGAAAAACATGCTTTCATTTCGAAATTACTTATAATTGTATTGCTTTTGCTCGGTTTGCTATTATGGGAAGGATGGTTTATATGGGGCGTTTTATTAATTGTTCTTGGTATAAGACATCCTCCCGTTATTTATTGGGAAATGCCGCTTGATAGGAAGAGAAAATCTATAGGATTTTTAGCTCTTTTGATATTAATAATAACATTTATTCCTGTTCCATTTAGGATTTTGTAAAAACTTGGAAATTTTAAATTTGTATAAGTATATATTAGAAATGCTATACTATCATTAATTAATAAGGATTCTATCTAAAAGGAGTTTTAGAGATGAAGGTTATATTGAAAGAAGATGTAAAAAATTTAGGAACAATGGGACAGATTGTAAATGTAGCAGATGGTTATGCAAGAAATTTTTTAGTACCAAAAGGACTTGCGATTGAAGCTAATCCCAAAAATATTAAATCTATGGAGCATATAAAAAGAACTATAAATGAGAAGGCAAAAAAGATTAAAAATTCAGCACAAGAACTTGCAGACAAAATTTCCAAAATGAAATTTGTTATCAAGTCTAAAGCAGGAGAAGAAGGAAAATTATTTGGTTCTGTAACCTCCATGGATATCGCCGAACTTTTGAAAAGCGAAGGGATTGAAATAGATAAAAAGAAGATATACCTCGAGGAACCAATAAAGAGGCTTGGGATATATACTATAGGCATTAAGATTCATCCTGAGGTTTCTGCGCAATTAAACTTGGAGGTTGTTGCTGAAGAGTAATAAGCGATTTTAATCTTTAACCCTTAAACCCTAATATTGGAATCTGTTAGATTTATAGATTCAAAACAATGGAAGAAATAAATTTACATCTAAGCAAACTCCCACCACAAAATTTAGAGGCTGAGCAGTCTATTTTAGGTGCAATCTTGATTGATAATGATGCGTTGCCTAAGGCGCTCGAAATACTCGATCCCGAGGACTTTTATAAACTTTCGCACAAAAAGATATTTGATGCTATGATCAGTCTTTTCGAAAAGAATGAACCGATAGATTTAATAACGCTTACTGACTATCTTAGGAAAAAAGATGAACTTGAACAGGTTGGTGGAATATCCTATATTTCATCACTGATTAATATGACGCCAACTGCAGCAAATATAAAATATCATTCCAAGATAGTGAGGGAAAAGTCTTTATTGCGAGGTCTCTTAAGAGCTTCAAATGAAATTGCCAGAAAAGTCTACGAAGACAGCCATGACGCGGAAGAGCTTGTAGATTATGCCGAAAGGTCAATTTTTACTATTTCCGATAAAAAGGTTAAGGCTTCTTTTGTTCCATTAAAGGATGTTATAAAGGATAGTTTCGAAATGATTGAACACCTTTATGACAAAAAGGACACTATAACAGGTGTTCCCTCGGGCTTTAAGGATCTTGATGAATTAACAACGGGATTCCAGAAGGGAGATTTTATTATAGTGGGTGGCAGGCCTTCAATGGGCAAGACAGCATTTGTCCTTAATATTGCGCAGTATGTGGGTTTAGAATTAAGAGAACCTGTTGCTATATTCAGCCTCGAGATGGCAAAAGAACAACTCGCTTTAAGGATGTTATGTGCCGAGGCAATGGTAAACTCAAATAGCATTCGAAAAGGATTTATTAAAAAAGAAGATTGGCATAAATTGACAAGTGCTGCGAGCAAACTCACTGGAGCGCCGATTTTTATAGATGACTCATCGAGCCTTACTGTTCTTGAATTAAGAGCAAAGGCAAGAAGATTAAAAATGGAGCACGGATTGAGCATTATAATAGTAGATTATCTTCAGTTAATGCGAGGAAGAGGGAACTTCGAGAGACGTGAACAGGAAATATCTGATATATCACGTTCTTTAAAGGCATTAGCAAAAGAGTTAAATGTGCCTGTTATAGCTGTAAGTCAGCTAAACAGAAGTGTTGAACAAAGAAGGCCACCAAGGCCAATATTAGCTGATTTAAGAGAATCAGGTGCAATAGAACAAGATGCAGATGTTATTCTTTTCCTCTACAGAGATGAGATTTATAATAAGGATAATCCCGCTAATAAAGGTAAGGCCGAAGTTGATATAGCTAAACAGAGAAATGGACCGGCTGGGGTAACGGTTAATCTAACATATGTCTCTAATTGCACAAGATTTTTGAATATGATTGATAGAGATTTTGAGGGGTTTGAAGAGGAGGAGATATTTTGAGAAGGCCCCCTGCTGTTGCCGGACAATTTTATCACGGTTCTGCATCAAGACTTATTCATCAGGTAGAACAATATATAACAAAGAATCTGAAAAGAGAAAAAGTGATAGGAATTGTCTCACCACATGCGGGACTTATCTATTCAGGACATGTTGCGGGTGCTGTTTATTCCTCGATAGATTTTCCCGAAACATTTATATTAATAGGACCAAATCATACAGGACTTGGGTCTAATATATCATTGATGGCTTCGGGTGAATGGGAAATTCCAACGGGGATATTTTATATAGACGAGAATATTTCTTATAAAATAGCTATGAATGTACCTTTAGTCAAAAAGGATGTACAGGCTCATATGTTTGAACATTCACTTGAAGTACAACTTCCTTTTATTGCTTATTTTTCAAAAACTACCAAGATTGTTCCTTTAGTTATATTTTCGGCATCTCTTGAGGAATGTAAAATACTCGGTGAGGGTATAGCAGAGGCTATAAAAAGTGTTAATTATAGCGTTGTAATTGTGGCGAGCTCTGACATGAGCCATTATGTTTCTGACGCTACTGCAAGACAAAAAGATGGTAAAGCTATAGAAAGGATTCTTTCACTGGATCCCGATGGATTATATGAGGTTGTTATTAGGGAAAAGATTTCTATGTGTGGTTATTTGCCTGTGACAACTATGTTATTTGCTGCAAAAGCTCTTGGTGCAAATTCTTCTCGGCTCGTCAAATACGCAACATCCGCTGAGGTTAGCGGGGATTATGACCATGTTGTAGGATACGCAGGTATAGTGGTAAGGTAATAACAACTGATACAGGAAGCATCACCAATTCCGTGATGAATAAAAAAAGGGGCTCACCTTATAATGTG
>CAYOJI010000089.1:0-7593 GCA_964404225.1 uncultured Nitrospiraceae bacterium | reverse complement strand
CATTATAAGGTGAGCCCCTTTTTTATTCATCACGGAATTGGTGATGCTTCCTAATTTGAGAATTTGCTTTACAATCGTTCATTGTTGTTTTATAATGTTTGTAACAGTCTAATAACATCGGAGATAATATGGGTGTATATGAAGAAGTAAAGCAAGCGCTCCAGGATATTGTAGCCCCTGAATTAAGGGCATTGCAGGTTGAGATTAAAAGGCTTGACGAAAAGATCGACTCTGGAATACAAAGGCTTGATGAAAAGATCGACTCTGGAATGCAAAGGCTTGATGCAAAGATCGACTCTGGAATACAAAGGCTTGATGCAAAGATCGACTCTAAGCACAATGAGATTGTTTCTGAGATAAAACGCCTTGATGAAAAGATAGATATTGCTATCCAAATCAGGGAAAGGCTTGCTTTTCTTGAGGCAAAGGTTGCTTCTTTAATAAAATAAAATCTTTGTTTACCTCCCTTTTCTTGTATGGCAAGTAAGACACCCCTTCCCTGAAGAGGCACTTTTAATATCCATTTTCGAATAATCCCACCTTAATATGTCAGGATAAGGGCTTGCATGTGCACGATGGCAAGAAAGACACATTACTATACCCTCTGCATTAATCTCATTCTCTTTACCTGTAGGATTATAAAATGCAACAGGCGCTTCGAGGCTATAAGAGATGTAGTCCTGATATTCAGAGCCTGAAAATCCTCCTTTTACGCTATAGAATGCTATGTCTGTAGGGTGTCTGTACCACGATGAGCCATATACTACTTGACCAACTTCTTCCCTTCCGCCAAGATTTGGATGTGGGTGAAACTTTGCATGGCATTCACCACATAAATAGCTTATTGTATCCATTGCATTGTGGCTTATATCCCCTTTATATCCGTTGTGGTCATCAGGGGTCGCCATGTACTCCCAGTCGCTATGTTCTTTACCTGTTATTCCATAAAGAAAACGATAGCTTTTACCCACAGTAGATCCATCGATTTCACTGTCATTACTATGGTGAGCGCCGTAGATAGATGTGTAAGGATTTTCTATGGTTCTGTTTCCATGACAACCCCATGTGCCTGAGCAGTTCAATTGTTGTTCCGATGGCCAGTACGAAGGACCTCTCCCCCCAGGCATTGGCACAGCTTGAATAAAACCAGGTGGTGTATCCATAGGCGGGTTTTCTTTAATAGAAATACCTAACAAATTATGACCTTTAGTATAATCAGGTGCAAACCCATCGGCTACATAATAATAATTTCCTCCGGCAAGGTCACCATCCTTCATATTATGGAGTATCTGAGGAATCCTTGTCTTTCCAATAATTATGATATTCTGTATCCCGTCGGGCTCCTGGCCATGGCAGCCAATACATCCGCCTTTTGTCAATACAGGAAATGGTCCCTGCCGACCTCCATAGGTGACTTCTTTGCCCTCATAACTATAATGCATTGTATGGCAATCCTTGCATCTACCCTTTACACGGGCGTCAACATCCTTCACAAAACAGCAGAGAGCATAGAGCGCAGAGCAGAGAGTAAAAAGCATAAAATATAGAATATAAAGCTTAAAGTTTTTCATTTTAGCTCTCGCTTTTTGTTATTCTGCCTTCCCAGTATGGCATATTAAACACCCAGTTTTGCATCCTTCATGGGCAAAAATATTGTCATAATCCCACCTTAAAATAGAATCATATGGACTTCCATGTGCTACATGACATGAAAGACAAATAACCATATCCTCACCAAGCTTAACCTCGTTACTCGGTTCTAATAAAATATTTTGCCTTCCAACAGGGGCATCGGGATTATAAATCCTAACAGATGTTTTTCCATCAGAAGGCGAAATATTTGGATTATAATTACTATATTCCCCTCTATTGGGTATCACAACACCTGTCGGATGTCTAAACCAAGGGCTTAACCTTCCTGTCATATACTTTTTATGAAAAACACCATGGCAACTTGCACAAAGCATATCCATCTCTACTGTGTATTCATTATGTTTTTCAGCAGTCTTTTTTAAACCCCAGTCAGCATCTTCAAGACCTGTAATTCCTTTGATTTTATCCGTATTCTTTAAAAATCTATAACTTCTTGGAGTTGTACTTCCATCAATAGGTTTATCAACTGCATGATGGCTTCCCATTATTGACTTAAAAGGGTCTTCAATGTTTCTGTTACCATGACAACCATTAGAACCTGCACATTTTAAAGTATTTTTCTGAACATACCCTTTGACAGAGGGATCAAGCTCCCTATCATATCCAGGTGGCTCACCAATAAATTTAGTATCTATTTTCGCAATCCCGTCAACATTATGACCTTTCCTGTCCCCACCATATTGAGCTACATAAAAAAAATTCCCACCAGATAAATAATCTTCAGGTTCAATGGTGTTAAAAACTACCGGGACTCTGCTTCTACCAAGTATCTTTATCGGCTCTTTAGAATCGCTCGAATGACATGTTACACAAAGAACATTTGAGGAGTCGTACTGTCTAATCAGCCTTTCATCTAAAATACCTGGAAAAAGACCGTGACAATCCTCGCACTCACCAGAAACCGTTCCAAAAGAATCCTTCGAGATAAATAATAAAAAAATTATTAAAAAACCTATAATTACATTATTTTTCATATCGTGAATATTATTCCACCTTATAAGCTTAAGCTTAATTTAGCAAAATATTTTCCCTAAGTCAATTTCTTGAAGCATATAAAAATCAAAAATTAGGCGCTATTAACTTCTGCAGACTGTCTCGCAGGATTTATTACCCAAATACTTCCAAATTCTCTTTCCTGATACGCCCTAATAAGACCCAATCTAATAAGTTCAAGAAGGGCAATAAATGTAATTATGAGTTGAATCTTTGTTATTTCTCCTTTAAAAAGCTCCTCAAATCTGACAACTTCTTGATTTTCTATTTGTTCCATAATCATCGACATCTTATCCTTTACCGTAAGTGCCTCTTTTGTAATGGAAACTATCTCAGGAGGAGCTTTTTCGAGTATCTTCTTAAATGCATCGAGCAAGTCGAAAAGGCTAACATCAAAAAGATAAATTTCTCCATCGTCTTCTCGACCCGAAAGAGGTTCTCTCTTAAAGACATTCATCCATTCCTCTTCTCTCTGCCTTAATTTCATAGCTGCCTCTTTAAATCTTTGATATTCCAATAGCCTCTGAACAAGCTCTTCTCTTGGGTCTTCCAATTCTTCTGTGGGTGTCATTTCATCTAAAGGTAATAGCATTCTTGATTTTATGTAAATTAGTGTAGCAGCCATAACAAGAAAATCACCTGCTATTTCAAGGTTCAGCTCTTTCATCATTTCGAGATATTGAAGATATTGAGTTGTGATTAATGCAATTGGAATATCATAGATATCTATCTTGTTTTCCCGAATAAGATGCAAAAGGAGGTCGAAGGGTCCTTCAAAAACAGGAAGCTTTATCTTATAAATTTCTTCCATTAATTTTCTTATATTATATTATAAACCATTACTGTCCAAAATATTTTAAAAAATAGATATGGCCCAATTTCATAAGCAAAATAAACTACCTTTTTCTATGTTAATAACTTTATCTGACTATAATGTCTATTCATAATTCATTAACTGAGGCTTCCGCTTCGACTCCAGCCTCATCGAGGTTACCCGTGATTTTGCTTCTGAAATCGAGCCATATCTCTTACTTTATGAAAGTTTGAAATATTTATTTTGGACAGATATGTTCTATTCTATAATTTTATTCTCTGGTATAGCTTTTGCCAAAGTCAAAGTAAAAGGTCCGTGTTCAAACTGCCATGCAATGCATAATTCTCAAAATAGAGAGAATATATATGAAATTCCGAATTTTGGTCCACCTGATTCTCCAAGATATGGTGGACCTGGTGCTTATCTTTTAAAGATAAATTGTATATCCTGCCATTCTTCCTGGGATTATGAGGAAATGATAGCGGGTGACAGCACAAAAAGCGGTGGTTGTTTTACCCGCCATACACAGAAAAATATTAGTCCTTAGCTTAAAGTTGATATAAATCAATAAGTTTAAACTGCTATAGTCTTTTCGGTCTCTTTCAGCCAAAGGAGCCTTGAGCCGTTAATCACAGATGCATTAATCGATTCAATCATTTCCTGCGGAGATACCTCAAGGTCTTGTTTCTTCACAAATGGACTTATCGATAATTTAACCTTTATATTATATGCCTTTTTAACATCAGCTTCTGTAGGTGGTTTTATTGTAGAACCCATAATTTTAGCAAGTTGTATGAATATCTCTCTATGGCTTTTAGATTCACCCTGCGGCTCAATAATCTTTGGAAGATATTTGAGTCTTCCCATATAATCTATTATAGTCCCAGCTGACTCTAAGAATGTTACAGAAGGTAATACTACATCTGCCCCTTTGGCAAGCTCATTCAGATGAGAGTTCTGCACTATAAGGAATTCAACTCCTTCTGGTCTTTTCGTAAGAGGGACTTCTCCAACTACATAGAGCACTTTAGTATCGCTCCTTGCCCTTTGCCCTCTGCCCTCTGCTATTCCAGCCATTTCCTTATAATTCTTTCCGTCTATTGTCAACCCCATCAATGTAACACCTCTTGCATTGCTTTCAAGAGGGACAGCTATAATCTTCCCCTTTAGAATTGCCAGATTCGTAGCTGGTTCAAAAAGGCACGGAGAAACAAATATTAAAGGTTCCTTTGACTCTATAAAAAGTTGAGAGGCCTTCTCTATTTCTTCTGTTGTTTCTACATCTTGGACTTCAGATTTTAATTTCTTATCGGCCTTAAGCCCTTTCTCTATTGCGATTTTAATTATACCTTTTATATTAGTTATCTCATCGCCTAAAAGGCTAACATTTGCAATATCAGCTATTTTTGTTTCGGAAAAATTAATTACTACGAGTTTAGCCCCTCTATTTACCCTTCTTCTAATCGCTGCATCAAGGGCAGGCAAAACCCTATCCCACTGTGAAGGACTAAGCCCTATAAGGACGATTAAATCAGCCTTATCAATATCACCACGCTGAGACCTTTTTAAAGATTCACTATCAGCATACAGGCTCACGGTTGTATCATAATTTTTTGTTTTTACAATATCTTTTGCAAGTTTTTTAAGGGTTAAGGCATCTTCGTTCAGTATCCCTCCAACACTTATGAATCCAGAATCTTTACCAGCTTTTTTGAGTTTGTTGGCAACTATTTCAAGTGCATCTTCCCAGCTGGTCTCCTTAAGTTCCCCATTAACTCTCTTCATTGGAGAAGTTAAGCGTGTTCCTGCTTCAATACAATCAAAACCAAATCTTCCATAAACACAAATATATTTCTCTGCTGAACCTGATTGTGCTCCTGCGTTAATCTTCTGAACCCTTCCATCTTTTGTACTTACAACAATATCACAACCATTTCCACACAATAGACAAACTGAGTTTATCCTTTCGTATTCCCATTCTCTGCCTTTACGCCATCTGTCTGATTCAAGAAGTGCGTTCACAGGACATACATCAACACAACTACCACAAAATGTACATCCTGACTCCTGAAGTGGTTTATCATTTGCTGTTACAACCTTTGATTCGATACCTCTTCCCATAAAATCAAGCACACCTGTGCCTTGCTCTTTACAAACCCTCACGCATCTACCACAAAGAATACAATATTCGGGGTCTCTCTTTATGAATGGATTGGCTTCATCAGTAGGATAACCAAATCTCTTTCTCGTAAAAGAGGATTCTTTTATTTCAAAATCATAAGCATATTTCTGTAAGTTACATACACCTGCCTTTGTACATGTCATACAATCGAGGGGATGCAATGAGAGGATAAGGTCTATAACAAACTTCCTGATTTCCTGTACCCTTTCAGTTTTTGTGTTAACAACCATTCCTTCCTTCACGCGTGTATTGCAAGCAATAACAGGAGCCTTAAGACCCTCAACTTCTACAAGACAGAGCCTGCAAGCTCCAATTCCTTTCATTCCTTTGAGATAACAAAGATTCGGTATATGAATACCTGCAATTTCTGCTGCGTCAATAAGATTTATTCCTGCAGGAACCTCAACATCTTTTCCATCTATCTGAAGTTTAACCTTCTCCATTAAATCCTCCTTTTTAATATCTAAATTCTGAATTTAAATACTTAACAAAATTCAAATCAAATGTTTTTTCATTTAAGTTTTTACACTTATCCACTTGTTCCTATCAATTCCTCTTTCTCAGTAGTAATAAGCTCTATTGCTCCTGTGGGACAAACCTTGATACATTCCCCACATTTTGTGCATTTCTTTTGTCTTATTTCAAAAGGCAAATAACCCGAAAGATAATGCTCTCTTTTTTCACCTATTATGGCCACATATTTACAAACCTCAAGACATTTTCCACACATTATACATATGTCAGGGTTGATGATATATTCAATCAGACTAATACATTCTTTTTTAGGGCACGCACCTTTAACATGCTGAATAAACTCATCCCACGAAGAATTTAATGTCTCAATAATAAATCTACCTGTATCCCTTCCTTTCTTACAAAAAGAACCTTCGATCATCATTGCACCTATTCTTTTTAACGCCTCTACATCCTTTTCGCTAACCTCATCGAGATGCTGAGAAATCTTTAACAACCTAATTTTTGCCTCTCCTGTTCCCAATGCACACGGGTAACATTTACCACACATTGGTCCAGCAAGGAACTCAGTTATAAAATATAAAAGCTTCTGTACAGCACAAGCCTTTTCCTCAGCATCCTTTCTTATATCTTCAAGTTTTCTACCTTTTTCTTCTATTAAAGTCTCTTCACTCATTATACCTCCAATCCTACATATGTCCTTTATTTAAAGGCTGAAAAACCTTTTTAATCTTTGTCTCTACCACTTCTGTAGACTTATAAAACTTTATAGCACCAAGTGGACATACATTATAACAATCACCACATTTTTTACACAAATAACTATCTATTATAAAACCAGTAGATGTTTGCTTGATGGCATTAACTCGGCATACATCCTTACATTTTCCGCATAGATAACATATTTCCTTATCAATTTGGGGAACTGGAACTGCATGTATTTCAATACCCCCAAGAGGACAAACTGTATAACATGCTTTACATCTCTGGCAAAAAACCTGATCTATATAAAAACCACCATCCTTGGATTCCTTTATTGCATCAAAAGGACAAGCATCTATACATCGCTTACATTGGAAACATATATCAGTATTTATTGATAAAACACCAAGACCACTGCAAACTTTAGCTCTGCAGTACTTGTCGTAAACATGTTCTTCATATTCTTCCCTAAAATATTTTATGGTAGAAAGGACAGGATTGGGTGCAGAATTTCCGAGTCCACAAAGAGCTGCATCTTTTACCTTTTTGCCTAATTCTTCAAGCTTTTCAATATCTCCGGGCTCGCCATTTCCGGAGGTAATCTTTTCAAGAATCTGCATCATCTGGTATGTTCCTATCCTACAAGGGGGGCATTTGCCACAAGATTCGGCCTGACAAAAAGAAAGAAAAAACTTTGCTACATCTACCATACAATTGTCCTCATCCATCACTACCATTCCACCAGAACCCATTATAGAACCGAGTTTAGTGAGAG
>CAYOJI010000088.1:605-7618 GCA_964404225.1 uncultured Nitrospiraceae bacterium | reverse complement strand
AAACACATTATAAGGTGAGCCCTTTTTTATTCATCACGGAATTGGTGATGCTTCCTATCCAAAAAACTAAAGGTGGGAGCATTCTAAATTTACTTAATCTTCCTTAATCCCCAAGCATAATAGCTCGAACATATCTTCATATTTCGAGTCCAATCTCTTAAAAACCGTTGCATCAAGTATATTATATTTAGACGCATATTCGAGGCAGATTTGTGTTTTTGATGCTGCATGAGCTGAATCTGACAACTTTTTAATAAATTCGTCCTTATTTTTTCTCCGTTTCCAAGCTTCTGCAATCTCAGTGCATACGAGTTTCGAATAATTATGTAATTGTTTGACTAATACAAGTTTATCAGCAGGAAAACCTCTTGATATCTCAAAAATTTCATCATGGATTTCTACTAATGTCTCGAACACAAATTTAAAGAGTTCATAATCAATAATATCCTTTACCTTTTCTTTTCTTTCCAGTATATCTTTCATTTTGACCTCCATTCTTCTAACATTTAAAAGTTAAGATTTTTATTAGATTTCCAATTTCTTTAGGGTTTCCTTAAGTAACTTTCCAGATATAGGCTTTTCCAAGTATAATGCACCGGTTAATTTAACAGTTTTTTCCTTTATCTCTTCGTTACCATAAGCTGTTATCAAAATCATTCGAGTAGTTGGATGATTTTCTTTTACAAAACTAAGGATCTCTAATCCTTCGTCAGGCAAATTATTTGTTAATCTCAAATCTGTTATTACTGCATCATATATATGGATTTTAAGTAATTTCATAGCATCTTCTTTTGTATTGGCTATATCTGCGATTATTTCAGTGTCTTCAAATAATTTTTTAAAAGCCATCAATATAGCTATCTCGTCATCTACTATAAGTATTCTTTTACCCATTTCTTCTTCTTAAATGTTGCCTTAAATTAAAAAGCAAAATAAATACCAATTTTGAAATAACAAAAATTTCAATAAAATTGAGAACTTATTACTTGTTAAACCTTGGGCATAATTCTCATTTTCGTGAAAGGCTTGAGAATGATGAGAAAGATGAGAAAAAAATCAATCCTAACATTTAATTTTTAGGATTGTTCTATGAATCTTTTCGAAATTTCTTTAATTTTCTATATAAAGTAGCTCTTGAAATACCAAGAGCTTTAGCAGCCTTACGTGTATCACCATTGAAGTGTTTTATTACACTTCTAATATGAGACTCTTCGATGCTATGTAGTTTATTAGATTTAAGAATATAGTCGGGTCTGTTATGAATTAAATTTATACAAGAAAAATGTTCTATAGATAATTTTTTACCATCTGAAAGTAAAATTGCCCTTTCCAAAACATTTCTCAACTCACGAATGTTACCGGGCCATGAATAATCTTGTATTAATCTCATTATATCTTCTGGAATCTCGATATGTGGAAAGCCCATTTCAATCAAAATATGTCGAATAAGTTTTGGAATATCCTCAGGCTTTTCGCGAAGGGGTGGAATAATAATAGAAAGCACATTGATTCTAAAATAAAGGTCCTTACGAAATTTCTCAACCCTTACTTCCTCTAATATATCTCGATTTGTGGCACATATTAGTCTGAAATCGCTTTTTCTTGTCTTTACTTCTCCTAATCTTCGATAACATTTTTCTTCTATAACTTTAAGAAATTGTGCTTGCACCGTTATGTCCATATCACTTATCTCATCAAGGAAAAGTGTCCCACCGTCGGCAACTTCTATCAACCCCTTTTTATCCTGAACTGCTGAAGTGAATGCACCCTTAACATGCCCAAAAAGTTCACTTGCAAGCAGTTCCCCTCTAAGATTAGAACAATTCACTTCAACAAAAGGTGAAGCTCTCCTATGACTGTTATTATGAATCCATTTCGCCAGCACACCTTTACCTACACCTGTTTCACCCAAAAGTAATATATTTGAATCATTTTTAGTTGCAAGATGCGCAAGATTCATAGCCTCCTTCATAACCTTGCTTTCACCAAAAAAATGTTTTGGCTCTTTGGATAATCGATGAATTGTAAAATGTTCTCGTCTTAAAAATCCTAGTTCGAGACCTTTCTTTAGAAAAATCTCAAGGTCTGACATATTTACAGGTTTCGTTAGAAAATTATCTGCACCCCTTCGCATAGCTTCCACTGCCAAAGGAATATCACCGTACCCTGTAATCACAACAATAGCGGTGTCAGGATAATTTTCCCGGATCTCTGTAATAAGCTCTATACCATTTCCATCCGGTAAGTATAAATCTAATAAAATAGCATCAAAGCGCTCCGAATGAATAGTTTCCCTTGCTTCAGAAACACATGACGCCTCATAAATAGAATAACCCACTTTAGAAAGATATTTGGATAATCCAAACCTTGTTCCTTCTTCATCGTCAATAACTAAAATCTTGGGATTCATGAAAACCCTTCCTCTAAAAGAGGTAATTGTATTTCTATTGTATAACCCGGTGGGGGTTCATTGTTATATATTGAAATGTTACCGCCATGAGCATTAATAATATATTTAGAGAGAATAAGTCCCAAACTATCATCATTTTTTACACAATAGAAAAGGTCAAAAACCTTTTTCAAACCTTCCTCTGGTATCTCATTTCCTAAATCAATTATTTTGACTATAAGTGTTCTATTATCGTATTTCGTAACAATAAGTTGTATCTTGCTACCGTTAGGACTATTTTGGGCAGCATTTTTTAATATATTTAAAAATGCCCGCTGAAGTCTTAAACCATCAGCCATTACAAAAACACCTTGACAGTCTGGATGTAAAACTAACTCAACTTTATGGTCGGTAGAAAAATCCATTTGATGCCACGAACTTATAACTGATAAAAATAATTCAGGGATAGAAATTCTTAAAAGTTGAATATGTTTAATGGAATCGCCAATCTCGATTAAACTTCCCGTTAATCTTGAGAGGCGGTCAATCTGTGTCTTTAAATGTTCGAAGTAAGGGTCGTATTCGGGTTTTCCCCCTATTTCTTGGGAGAAAGCTTCTATAATTACTAATATAGCATTAAGTGAATTCCTTATTTGATGTGCTAAAGCTGCTGATATATCACTAATGACTTTTATTTTATCAGACTCCTTAAGTTTTGCCTCAAATATGTTACGTTCGATTCTCATAAACCTTATTGTATCTTCTTATATTTAATTAATCTATAGCACAGGTATATTCTTATAGTAAACAGAAAAATTGAAGATAGAATTAATAGATGATATAATTTAGCCAAAAATATAAAAACTGAGGGTTAATTATGAAAGCATCAATCGATCTAAAAAAATACGCCGTTCCCCCAGAAAAACTTAGATGGATTTGTCCTGTGGATATACTAAAATTTGAATGCACCTCTGATATTGAACCGTTGAGAGAATTCATAGGTCAGGATAGAGCTATTGATTCCATAAATTTTGGGTTAGAAGTACAACGCCCCGGATATAATTTGTTTTTAACAGGTCTTACGGGAACAGGCAAGGCTGCAACCATTAAGGCACGGTTAAAGAAGTTTATCGAGGAAAGAAAAGATAAAGACATAAAATATCAACCGAATGACTGGTGTTATGTCTATAACTTTTCAGAACCTGATCAGCCAAGAATTTTGAAACTTTCTCAAGGGATGGGCAAGTCATTTAATAATAATATGGAGTCTTTGCTTAGAATCTTAAAAGAAGAGATACCTAAAACCTTTGGAAGTGAAGCTTATACAAAGAGAAAACAGGAAATTATGGAAGAACATCAAAGACGATATCAGGAAGCTCTGGATTCACTGGACAAAGAAGCAAGTTCAAAAAATTTAATGATTCAGCTATCGCCAATGGGTGCTGCTGTTATTCCATTGGTAAATGGTAGTCCCATGTCGAGGGAAGATTTTCTTGCGTTACCTGAAAAAGATAGACAGACTATAGAATCCCTTCGCTTGGAAATAATGCGTAAAGTAGAGGAAACATATTCTAAGTTACATGAATTAGAAAAAGAAATTAGTGAAAAAATGAAAGATATCGATCTGAAATTTGGAGAATTTGCGGTAACCCGCCCATTTGATGAATTGTTCAAAATTTATAGTGAATATCCTGATGTGATAAAATTTCTAAAAGAATTAAAGGAATATACCCTAACGAAATTAGAGTTATTTCTACAACCTCCCCCTACCCAACAGGCTCAAACTGGATCACTTTTACAAGGAGTAGATCCATTTTTGGCATATAAAGTAAATGTATTTGTCGATAATAGCTCTTCTACAGGCCCACCTATAATTTTCGAGTCCAATCCAAACTGGTTTAATATGTTCGGAAAAATCGAGAGGCGGGCTTTAATGGGAACATATATTAGTGATCACACTATGATAAAAGCAGGTGCTGTTCAATTATCTAACGGTGGATATTTACTCTTAAATATAAGGGATGTACTGATGAATACAGGCGTTTGGGAAGGATTAAAGAGGGTTATAAAGACAAAAGAAGTCAGGGTTGAGGACCCTTGGGAACAATTGGGTATCTTCGCACCACAAGGTATGAGACCCCAATCTATGCCTGTGGATTTCAAAATAATTGTCATGGGCGAAGACCCAATTTACCAGCTTCTCAATCTGTATGACGAAGATTTTTGGGAGATGTTCAAAGTGAAAGCAGATTTTGATTCACAAATGGAACGTTCAGATAAAAACATAAAAGCATATGCGTGCTTTATTCGTAGTTGTTGTGATGATGAGGATTTATTGCCATTCGACCGTTCGGGAGTGGCAGCTGTTCTTGAGTACGCGGTGCGTGCTGCAGGAGATCAGGATAAATTATCAGCCCGATTCGGCTTAGTGAAGGATTTAATCGTCGAGGCAGATTATTGGGCAAGGTCATCAAAAAGCAAAATGATAACAAGAGAACACGTGGAAAGAGCTGTAAAAGAAAAGATTTACAGGTTAGACCTTATAGCAGAACACATAAGACAGATGATAAAAGAAGGCACAATAATGATTGATGTAGAAGGAGCTGTTATAGGACAAGTTAATGGATTGTCAGTCTATGACCTCGGAATCTTTAGCTTTGGAAGACCGAATCGCATTACCGCAAAAACATTTTTGGGACGGCGAGGAATAATTAATATCGAAAGGGAATCTCAACTGAGCGGTCGCATCCATGATAAGGGGGTTCTTATACTATCTGGATACCTTGGATGGAAATATGCTCAAGATAAACCATTGTCACTTTCAGCGAGCATCTGTTTTGAACAGTCTTATACAGGTGTAGAAGGAGATAGTGCTTCATCAGCTGAGCTTTATGCCATCCTCTCAAGCCTTTCGGAAATCCCTATCAAACAATCGATTGCAGTTACGGGCTCAGTAAATCAAAAGGGTGAAATACAGCCTATTGGTGGTGTTAACCAAAAAATTGAAGGTTTTTTCGATGTTTGTAAAGCAAAGGGATTAACAGGTGAACAGGGCGTAATCATACCACATCAGAACATAAGAAACCTGATGTTGAGAGAAGATATAATAAAAGAAGTACAAGAAGGTAATTTCCACATTTATTCTATAAAGACCATTGACGAAGGACTTGAGATACTTACAGGAATTCCCGCGGGAATGAAGCTTCCGGATGGTACTTATCCCGAAGGTACGGTAAATTATATGGTTGACAAACGTCTTAAGGAATATGCTGAAAGGCTTAAGGGATATTATGCACACACAACGGAAATGGGTTAATAGTAAGGGATTATAAATATTTTCTTTATGATAAAAATTTATATGCTGTCAAGAATTTTAATATTATCTATATATTTTATCCTCTCAATATTCTTATTCATACCATTTCCTGTTAAAGCTGAAATAATTGTATATGACGCAGTAGGGCTTAAGAATAAACATATCATGCTTAAAGCTGAGACAAAGGATCGCTTTTTTAAAAAAGGAGGGAAAGTCGTTGAATTCTTCGTTGACGGACGATCTATTGGTAAAACCCTTTCAGGTGGAGATGGCCTTGCATATAAACAATTTAAACCTACTAAAAGAGGCACTTATCGTATAACTGTGAAATCTGAGAAAGAAGAAGGAGACGGAATTTTTCTGTCTTTAAAAAGAAATGAGGGGATAATATTTGTAGATATAGAAGGTAGCCTCTGGGAAGAAATGTTTATTCAAAAAGCCAAAAAAGGAAGCCAAAAAATAATAAAGAAATTATCAAAAAGATTCCCTGTGGTATTTCTTCAAACAAGTTTTTTGAGTGTTAAAAATACTAAAAAATGGCTTAAAGAACAAGGATTTGTTGAACTACCGGTTATTCCATGGAATAAGGGGCTAATATTTGATGAAATAACAGAGAAGGGTTTAAAAATAAAAGCTCTAATAGGAAGTACATCCGTTATAAATTCAGCAAAAAATCATAAGATAGAGAAATTGATTAGTTTTGAAGAAATCGAAGATGCAGAGTCAGTAAAAGATTGGAATGATATTGAGAAAATAATAGTCAAATAAAAGCTGTTAATTGACAGAATTACGGGAAAGAAGAAATAATTAAAATTATGAGACGTTATAATTCCTTTGGTTCATATATAAAAAAAATATTTGGCACAACTGTTTATAAAGTAAATGTAGATGCTGGATTCACATGCCCTAACAGGGATGGCACAATAGGAATTTCGGGCTGTATTTATTGTAATAATGATAGCTTTAGGCCAAGCTCCTGTAGACCAACCCTCTCTTTGGTCGAACAGATACATAATGGAATAAGATACATCAAAAAAAGATATAAGGCAGAAAAATTTATTGTTTATTTTCAGCCATATACAAACACTTATGCCCCAGTTAATGAATTGGAAAGAATTTATAAAGAGGCTCTTTCTGAACCCTCTGTTGTTGGTTTAGCTATAGGAACAAGGCCAGATTGTGTAGATGAAGATAAGATAGCACTTCTTGAATCACTTGCAAATAACTTCTTTATACTCATAGAGTATGGCATGCAATCAATTTTTGATAAATCGTTGAAGTTCATTAATCGAGGACATGATTATAATA
>CAYOJI010000088.1:0-595 GCA_964404225.1 uncultured Nitrospiraceae bacterium | reverse complement strand
GAAAGCGATTGATCTTACCAAAGATAGAGGTATTTATATTGGCGCCCACATTATAGTCGGATTTCCAACAGAAACAAGAGAAGAAATGCTCTCAATGGCAGATGAGATTTCTCGATTACCAATAGATTTTATTAAAATACACCAACTTCAGGTAATAAAGGATACACCTCTTGAGATCATTTTCAAAAATAGCCCTTTCCATGTTTTTGGCTACGAAGAGTATCTCGAATTTGTAACAGATTTTATAGAGAGGCTTTCTCCTCGTATAGTATTACAAAGGCTTTTTGCCACAGCACCTGATAATATTTTGATTGCACCACAATGGGATAAAAATAGACAAGAAATTTTAAGGGATATCGAAAAAATACTTGAAAGCAGAGATTCTTATCAAGGGAAAAAGGCAAAAATTAATGAAAATACTAACGCAAGGATAAATTGTTAGGGCACAAAAAATAATGAAAAAAATAATAGGCGTCATAGGGGGCAGAAGAACCGAAAAAACCCTTCTAAAAGAAGCAGAAGTGGTTGGAAGTCTGATAGCTAAGAGAGGAGCGATCCTTCTCTGTGGTGGACTTACAGGTATTATGGAGGCTGT
>CAYOJI010000087.1:309-7905 GCA_964404225.1 uncultured Nitrospiraceae bacterium | reverse complement strand
GCCGAGAATGAGCGAAAATACTGCATCTGCCAATTACTCATGAATTTATGAATAATATGGGTTAAGGCTATGCCCAAATTTAATCTCCTCTTACCACATCTTCGATAAATTTCTCAAGTGCTTCTATACAGGTTTTGTCGCGATAAAGGCGAAACTTGTTCTTAGAAATCCTTTCTGAGACATTTATTCTAAATTCCATGTCATTGCCCAATCGAACTGCCAAAGCTATATACTCATCAATCGAAGAGACTATAGTTTCCATAACTCCTATCATAGTCAAAATGCCAGCACAGTGCCTTTGTCTCATTAAAGAACCTGGCAATGTTACAATAGGAAGATTGCAAGCAATAGCTTCAAAACTCGAGTTATTACCTGACCAACTGATAGTGTCAAGAAAAACATCTGATAATTGATTCAACTTATGATATTGTTGCTGATCAACTCGAGGCAGAATCACAAGATATTCATCAGGATTTAGATTACCTTGTTTAAAGGCCTCTGCTATTCGTTTATAGAATTTATCTGTTAGATGAGGTTTGGTTGAAATAAATACAAACTGACAATTACCAACCTGTTGTGCTATTCGGGGATATATGTAATCAAATTGCGGAAGATGGGTAAATAATGCATGACTACAAAGGTAGACTATGGCGTCATCCCTGAGTCTAAAATCGTTGCGACTTATTTCTGCATCTTGGACATCAAAGGGCATATAGTAAAACGAAAGATTTGGTAGGCGAACAAGTTTTTCAGTGTAATGCTCATCGGCATCAGGTGGTTCCATCAGTTCACTGCTGAGATAATAATCAATCGTCGGAAGTCCTGAAGTATCAGGATGTCCAAGTGTAGTGCATTGCACAGGTGCAAGCCTGAGAGTAGCAAGCTTCAGTGTTAATGGGTCCATGCCAATTTCAGGATAAAGTAAAATATGTAGGTTATCATTTTTTATTATCTGACATAAATCCTCAAAGAAATGGATGTCTTCTACAAAACGACTACAATTTTGCCTTGCGATATCCGTTATATGGTCTTTAGATTTACCAATATGATAGCAGTATAGGTCAAACCTTTTATTTAGATTTAGCACCCATCCCGACAAAGGGATTTTCCACACAGAATGCCAGTGGAAAAAACTTGATACAATACCAACCCTAATGCGTGTTCTATTATTGTAAGGTGGGATGGGCAAGGGTTCAGCATAATTGGGATATTTTTTTGCCATAATTTTACAGACCATTTCTCCGTATATCCTCTGAAGGTCTCGGTTATTCAATCCCTGACAGGCAAGGAAGAAAGGTTGTTGAGTACCAACAGCTTCGACAGCTGAATCGATGCCTTCAGGTGTTTCAAGGTCAATAGCATCTTGTAGTTTTATTAATTCTTCATGATAGGCTTTTCTCGAAAGTTCAATTTCTGATTCATGTAAAAAGATTACAGGTAATTGAGACATGCATTTTCCCCAGCGAGCGAGAAGGTAATCAGGTCTATTTTCGAGTATATTATCAAATATACTTTCTGCCTCCTCTATTCTTCCCTGCTCGCCCAATATCGAACCTATATTGTATTTTGCCTCGATAAATGCAGGGTCTAATTCAGATGCCTTTATATAACATTTCATAGCCTCATCAAGGTTTTTTTGTTCCTTGTAGGCGTTTCCCAGATTATTATAGGCGATAGCAAAATGTGGATTAATCTGAAGGGATTTTTTGTAATATTTTATGGAATCCTCGATGTATCCTGTGTCCTGTAAAATACTTGCAATCTTGAAATATACCCATTCATCATTTTCATTTATTTGTAATGCCTTAAAATAATATTCAAGTGCTTCGTGTAACATTCTTTTTTTGTGATATAGAAGTTCTGCAAGATTAAAAAATGATGCAAAATTTGGATTTAAATCAATGGCTTTTTGATAGTATCGAATGGCTTCATCTATGTAGCCTTGTTGTTGGAATATTTTACCAAGATTATGATAAGCACCTGCAAAATTCGGATCAAGTTCGATTACCTTTTGATAATAAGGTATAGCCTCATTAAAAAGACCTTTGTTTAGAAGATTATTCCCACGTTCAAAGAAAGCAACTACTTCACATTCTTTATACATTTTTAAAATATCTGCAGAATTTGGGTCGAGTTGCAAGGATAGTATCTAATCGCATTTTTGCTCCAAATCGTCATTTTTCTTTATGTTTTGATCATATCTGTCCAAAATAAATATTTCAAACTTTCATAAAGTAAGAGATATGGCTCGATTTCAGAAGCAAAATCACGGGTAACCTCGATGAGGCTGGAGTCGAAGCGGAAGCCTCAGTTAATGAATTATGAATAGACATTATAGTCAGATAAAGTTATTAACATAGAAAAAGGTAGTTTATTTTGCTTATGAAATTGAGCCATATCTATTTTTTAAAATATTTTTGACAGTAATGTGTTTTGATAAAAAGTAAACGCAAAGGTTATATATAATAAAATATACAATATATTTGTATTTAATTTACAGGCTTGACCCCACAAGGGATATAAATATGAACATAGAAAAGATGATTCAATCAGCAAAGGAGTATTTTCAATCTGGTCAATTTGAAAAGGCAGAGGAGAGTTGTAGAGAAATACTCTCTTTAGAACCTTACAATTACGAAATTTCACTCATGCTTGGTGAAATAGCCTATAAAAAACAAGATTATCAATCTGCTGAAGAAATTTTGAGACAGACAATAAAATATAATCCTTATAGTGCTGAGCTGTTCAATAATCTGGGGTTAATCTTACAAAGAAGGGGGAAGTTTGAAGAGGCTATCAAATATTTTAAAAAGGCTATTGAGATTAATCCTGAAATTTCAGATGTGCATTATAATCTTGGCATTGCCTTTAAAGAAAAAAAGCATTATGATGAAGCAATTAAGTCTTTTCAGAATGCTTTAGCTCTTGATGAAAACAATTCAGACGCATTTTTCAATCTTGGCAATCTCTATTATGAGATGAAAGAATATGATCATTCAATTGCCTGTTATCGAAAGGCTATTGAGATAAATCCATCCTTACCCGAGGCATTTAATAACTTAGGTCTAATTTTTCAGGAAAAGGGTAACCTTGATGAAGCGCTGTCTTTCTATGAAAAGGCTATCCAAATAGACCAGAATTTTGCTATGGCATATTTTAATATGGGGATGGTTTTTCAATTACAAAAAAAGTTAGATGAATCAATAATAAATTATAAAAAGGCTATTAAGCTTAATCCTGAAATAGTACACGCATATTTTAATCTCGGAAATATATTTTATGAAAAGGGCTTGATGGATGAAGCATTAATCAATTATCAGGAGGCATTACAGCGTGACCCAAACTTTACTGATGTCCTCATGAACATCGGGATCATTTTACATGAAAAGCAACATCTACAAGAGGCTATCTCAGCATTTCGAAAGATATTAAAGCTAAAGCCTTATGATGCAGAGGCTCATTGGAATCTATCGAACTCTTTATTATTGTCGGGAGATTTTGAAAATGGCTGGAGGGAGTATGAATGGAGGCTGAAGGTTAAGGAATTTGAGCAAAGGGATTTTCCAAAACCATTATGGGAGGGCTCTGATATATCTCAAAAGACTATACTAATTTATACCGAACAGGGATTAGGTGATGCTATTCAGTTTGTCCGCTATGTAGCGTTAGTTGCAAGACGTGCAGGAAAAGTAATTCTTGAATGCCAGAAGGAATTAAAGCCAATTTTCAAAAATGTAAAAGGTATTCATCAGGTTATCTCACGAGGTGAGGAATTGCCTGAATTTGATGTTCATTGTCCATTGCTGAGTCTCCCTTATATCTTCTGCACAACCCTTGAAACAATTCCGTCAGAAATCCCTTATATCTTTGTTGATTCTTTGATCTTTCAGAAATGGCATGAAAAAATGAAAATAGATGATTCACAATTAAAGGTAGGGCTTGTATGGTCAGGAAACCCAAGACACAAGAAGCATTATTATAGGGATTTCCCACTTACTACCTATGCCCCCTTTACTGATTTTAAGGGTATAACATTTTATACTCTACAAAAAGGGGAAGCTGGAAAAGAATCGAAAAATGTTCCAATTGGCTTAAAGCTTATAGATTATACAGAAGAAATCCATGACTTTTCAGACACAGCAGCAATAATAGAGAATCTTGATTTAGTGATTTCAGTAGATACAGCAGTTGCTCATCTTGCAGGTGCATTAGGTAAGCCTGTATGGACATTACTCCCCTTTGCGCCTGATTGGCGTTGGATGTTGAATCGGCAGGACAGTCCATGGTATCCAACGATGAGATTATTCAGACAACCTGCACCTGGTGACTGGAAGACTGTGATTGAAAAGGTGGCAGGGGAGTTAAATTCAATACTAAAAAAGATTAATACAAATGAACATAGACGAAATAGTCCGAATAGCTTTCGAAAATTATCAATCTGGTAATCTAATTAAAGCAGAAGGGTATTTAAGAAAGGCTATTGCCCTCCAGTCTGACAATGCAGGGCTTTACAACAATCTGGGGCTGGTTCTACAAGGGATTGGAAAGATCGATGAGGCGGTTGAACATTTTCAAAGAGCCATCAGCCTCGATCCGAACCTCGCAGATGCTTACTACAATTTGGGGAATATTCTTAGAGAAAATGGAAATATTGACAAAGCTATTGATTCCTATCAGAAGGCTATCCAGCTCGATAATGAAAATTACGATGCCTATATCAATCTCGGAATTGCACTCAAAGAAAGAGGGGATATCGATGAAGCTATCCTTAGTTATCAAAAAGCACTTAATCTAAATCCAGAAGATGCTAATGCATATGTCAATCTTAGCATTGCCTTAAAGGAGAAGGGACAGTTACAGGAGGCAATAAATTCTTGTAAGAAGGCATTGGATTTTGATCCTGAAAATGCCTATGCGTTTATTAATATGGGCAATGCCTATTTATACCAAGGGAAGCATGAATATGCTGAATGGTATTTCAGAAATGCCTTGACAAAGAACCCGAATCTATCCATAGCCTATAGCAATCTCCTTTGTTCATTAAATTATAATCCTGCCTATGCAGGTGAAACTATATTTTTTGAACATAAACGATTTTCAGATAGATTCGAGAAGGGCGAGCCATATAAGATTTCTGAGAAAAGATATAAAAGGGATTCCAAAAAGATTAAGATAGGATATGTCTCTCCTGACTTCAGGCAACATTCAGTTTTTTATTTCATAAAGCCTATCCTTGTTTGTCACAATCATGAGAAGTTTGAAGTCTACTGTTATTCCAATGTTTCATCAGTAGAGGAGAAGAAAAGCCATATTCGAAAATATGTTGATAAATGGAAAGGCATTGTTGGTATGCCTGATGACCTTGTTGCACAAATTATAAGGCATGATGGTATAGATATTTTGATTGACCTTGCAGGACATACAGGAGGCAATCGAATACTTCTGTTTACGCACAAACCTGCACCTTTGCAGATAAGCTGGATAGGTTATCCCGCAACTACTGGATTAAAGGCAATGGATTATAAGATAGTAGATAGTTATACAGACCCACCGGGTAAGACTGAGAAGTATTATACAGAAAAGCTATTAAGAATGAAGGATTGTTTCCTTTGTTATGCACCTGATAGAGATGCTCCAGATGTGAGCCTCCTGCCAGCACTTAAACAAAGGCATATTACATTTGGCTCGTTCAATAATTTTGCAAAGGTAAACAAGGATGTCGTAAGAGTTTGGTCAAAGATACTAAATGCTGTTGACAATTCAAAATTAGTCCTCAAGTCATTCAGTTTTCTTGATGAAGAAACCCGTAGGTATGCAATCAAGATCTTTGCTGGTGAAGGGATAGAAGAGGGCAGAATAGAATTATTACCACCAGTGCCTTCAATAAAAGGGCATCTGGGACTTTATAGCAAGATTGACATAGCACTTGATACATTTCCTTACAATGGCACAACAACAACATGTGAGGCCCTTTGGATGGGTGTCCCTGTTATTACCCTTGCAGGGGAATGTCATGTGGGAAGGGTAGGGGTAAGCCTGCTTTCGAATGTTGGTTTAAAGGAATTTATAGCACAATCAGAGGATGAATATGTAAAGATTGCTATGAGGACCGCAGAAGATATACAAAGATTAAAGGATTTGAGGTTCAGTTTGCGTGGCATGATGAAATCTTCGTCATTGATGGATGCAGAGGGTTTTACATTGGGTCTCGAGAAGCTCTATGAGGAGATATGGCAGGCATGGTGATCCTCACTTTTACCTGATGACATTGTCTTATTTTAACACACTAAATTCATGAGTAATTGGCAGATGCAGTATTTTCGCTCATTCTCGGCTCGAATACTGCATCTGCCAAAATTTTTATGAATAATATGGGTTAAACAAGACGTATCCCCGTCTTTAATATTTCTAAGATTAATGGATTCCCATTTTTTTTCATCTCTTCAAATTCTTCTTTTGTGTAAACAAGTGGTTGTATTGGTAGATCTGTAAGATCGAGAACCTTACCTATTCTATCAAAGAATCTTTCTTTAAAATCTCCGATGATCAACAAATCTATATCGCTCCCCTCGTGAATTTCTCTCTTTGCGAAAGAACCGAATAGATACACTTCATTTACAGGCAGAATTTTTTTTAAATAATGAGCAAATTCTTTTATTTTTCTAACAAGCTCTTCACTGTTTCTAATATTGATTCTGCAGAGCTTATGCATTTTTCTGCGTCCTCTTTTTCATAGAACTCTGTAGGCGCAAGATCTCCACCAAGACCATTTGGATACCTTGTAGGGATATAAAACATATCGAGGGTTCTTCCTTTTGTCAAAAGGCTTTCAAGAGATTTTTCAAATTCAATACAGTTAATAATTAGCTCCTTTAATGAATGCGTCATAATTGATGTATATCCTTTTTCATATAAAAAAGCCTTTAAGGCTTTTTCACCACTCTGCTGTGACTGAAAGCAGCTCCATTCGTAATTACCATCTTGAAGGCTGTCTTTTGCTGCCTTTAAATCAGCCTCTGCTTGTTTAAGCCATTTTAATGTTATTTTCCTTAACACAGGTTTTCTCTTTTAATAATTATAATAAATTATATCAGAAAAAATTTTTTTCATTTTTAAGGCATCCAAAATTTATGCCTGAGGATAGAAATAGGTGGGAGAGATAATAAAAAAGGGGAGCGATATTATCGCTCCCCTTTTTGAGATTCATAATGTGCTATTCAGAGTCAACTGGAATTTTACGGATCTTTCCATCGAGGTCAAGGGTGAATTTCATAATCTCTTTTCCTTCTGGACTTACAACATGGACTGCACAAGCAATGCAGAGGTCATAAGGATGAAGCATCCTTGCAATATTTAAAGCAGCAGTATTCTGAAGGGCCTCATTATTACTTATATTTCCGGCGTTGCAGACCTTTAGTCCATAAAGGGCAGACTCTGTAACCCCAAGGTCATTATAGTCAGAGCCCCTTGGTCCATTGTTCCATGTGCTTGGAACAACACACTGATACCTTGCAACTTTCTTGTTCTGTATGGTAATCCAGTGACCAAGTGCACCCCTTGGAGCCTCTGCAAGCCCAGTACCCATTACAGTAGCCT
>CAYOJI010000087.1:0-299 GCA_964404225.1 uncultured Nitrospiraceae bacterium | reverse complement strand
GTGTAGCTCCTTGTTGTGTCACAAGAGTAAATGTCAGTGCATCGAGCCATGAAGAGCCACCAACCTCTGCGGAACATGCACCACCCATTGCATCTGCAATGAACTTGGCTTCAAGTGCCCTTGCAGCATGCCTTCCAAGTGGTGAGTAGAGGTTAGAATAGTCAATTGATAAAGCTCCTCCAAGATATGTGTTTATTACGGAAACAGCATTATCAACAAGATCTACAATACTATAGGAAGGAGGTAAGTTCAGATAGAAAGCACTTGCAGAACCTGCCTCAGAAACTTTAGGTACGGTA
>CAYOJI010000086.1:0-7940 GCA_964404225.1 uncultured Nitrospiraceae bacterium | reverse complement strand
AAGTTTGTTAGATATGCTGCGTGACCTATCACGGAAAAGGTGATGCTAACTTAATAATCATGAAAATTGAAAAAAAAACACAAAACTAGTAATATTAAACTTCATTTAAGATGTATATTTTTTAATTTGTTAAAATAATTTATGAGCGAAATTAAAAAATTAAGGGAAGAAATCGACAAAATAGACAACAAGATTTTGGAACTCCTGAATAAGAGGGCTGAAGTAGTTATTGAAATTGCAAAAATAAAAAGAGACGAAAATGCAAAATTCTACTCACCAGAACGAGAGCGTGAAATACTGGAACGACTCATAACTCTAAACAAAGGACCATTTCCCAATGACACCTTAAAAGTTATATATAGAGAAATACTCTCCGCTTCCTTATCTCTCGAGGAACCTCTTAAAGTTGCTTGTCTCGGACCACTTGCAACATTTACACATCTTGCAGCATTAAGACACTTTGGTTCTTCTGCACATTTCATACCTGTTGAAAGCATAAAAGCAGTATTTGATGCAGTTGAGGCGGGGAAGGCTGAATTTGGTGTAGTGCCGATAGAAAATTCTAATGAGGGCGTTGTTACATATACCCTTGATATGTTTATGGATTATGATCTTAAGGTTTCAGCTGAGATACTTCTTGAAATAGCTCATAATCTTATCTCAAAAAGTGGAGACAAATCAAAGATTAAAAAGGTTTATTCAAATCCTCACGCAGCAGCCCAATGTAGACAGTGGCTTGAAGCAAATCTACCTGATGTACCTATCCTTGAAACTACTAGTACCGCAAGGGCTGCCGAATTAGCTTCAAATGAGGATGAGGCAGCTGCGATAGCAAGTGAGCTTGCTGCGAAGGTATACAACTTGCAGTTTGTCGAAAAAAATATAGAAGACAGAAAACATAATTTTACAAGATTTCTTGTTATTTCTAAAGACTTTCCTCCGAGAACAGGAAAAGATAAAACATCTATTATGTTTTCAATAAAAGATAAACCCGGTAGCCTTTACAATATACTGGAACCTTTCAAAAAAGCAAAGATCAATCTGACAAAGATTGAGTCGAGACCATCTAAAAGAAAGGCATGGGAATATATTTTCTTCGTTGATATGGAAGGACATATAGAGGATAAAAAATTAAGGAAGGCGTTAGAGACTGTTAAAGACAACTGCCTTTACCTAAAAATACTCGGTTCCTACCCTTATGGGGGTATTCAATGATTAAACCACCTGAATATATTTGGGATATAAAGCCCTATACCCCTGGGAAACCAATAGAAGAGGTCGAAAGAGAATTAGGGATAAAGGAATCCATAAAGCTTGCTTCTAATGAAAATCCTGTTGGACCGTCTCCACTGGCAATAAAAGCAATCCTTGATGCACTGACGGATACAAATATTTCAAATGGGTTAAATAGATATCCTGACGGAAGTGGATTTCGTATTAAAAAAGCCTTGACTGAAAAACTTTCTGTAAATGAAGATGAGTTAATCCTGGGAAATGGCTCCAATGAGCTCATTGACCTTGCTGTGAGAACCTTTATGCAATCCGGTGATGAGGCAGTAATGGCTAAACCTTCATTCATTGTATATCCAACAGCTGTTCGGTCTGTAGGCGGGAAACCAATTGAAATTCCATTAAAGAATTACACACATGATCTCGATGCAATGGCTGAAGCTATTACTTCAAAGACAAAGATATTATTCATTGCAAATCCCAATAATCCAACTGGAACTATTAATAAAAAGGATGAGTTTAAAAGGTTTATGGAGATCCTTCCCGATGGGATATTAGTAGTAGTTGATGAGGCTTATTATGAATATGTTACGGATCCAGATTTTGCTGATAGTATGAGATATTTTCGAGAAGGAAGAGATATACTCATTTTAAGGACCTTTTCTAAGATCTACGGACTTGCGGGGTTAAGAATCGGTTATGGAATTGCGAGAAAAGACATAATTTCTGAAATAAATAAACTCAGACCACCTTTTAATACGAGTACAATTGCACAAAAGGCGGCTTTATGGGCTCTTAATGATGAAGCGCATATAAAGTATACTAAACAAATAAACGAACAAGGGAAAAAATATCTCTATAAAGAATTGACATCTCTTGGATTAGAATATGTGCCAACAGAAGCAAATTTTATATATATATTGCTTCGGAAGGATGCAAATGATTTGTACTATAAACTGTTAAAAGAAGGTGTAATTGTCAGGCCTGTTGGACCTGAAGAAATTAGGGTTACTATAGGTCTACCAGAGGAGAATAGAAGGTTTATCGAGGCACTAAAGAAGGTCATTGGTCAATAGCTATTAATTTTTGGAGGAATAAATGGACATTATAGTTTTAAACCCAAAAGCAACTGAAGAAGACCTTAAGCGTATTGTAAGAAAACTCGAACGCAGAGGGCTAAAGGCAAATGTCTCAAAAGGGACTGAAAGAACAATAATCGGTGTCATAGGCGATACCTCAAAGATTACTGAAGAGGAAGAAAATACAATAAGGGTAATGCCAGGCGTTGAAGATGTTATGAGGATTTTAAAACCCTACAAGCTTGCCAGTAGGGATTTTAAATCAGAAGATACAATTATCAATGTAAAAGGTAAGGTAATAGGTGGGAAAAAGATTCATATAATAGCTGGTCCCTGTGCTGTAGAAAATAAAACCATGATGACCAATATAGCAGAAAAGGTAAAAGAGGCTGGGGCTACCTTCATTCGCGGTGGAGCTTTTAAGCCGCGGACTTCACCCTATTCATTTCAGGGACTCGGAGAAGAAGGACTTAAATATCTTTCTTATGCGAGCAAAAAGACTGGATTACCTATCGTAACAGAATTAATGGATCCAAGGGATATAAATATTGTGAAAAAATATGCAGATATAATCCAGATAGGTGCAAGGAATATGCAAAATTTTAGGTTACTATTAGAAGTTGGAAAATGTAAAAAACCTGTCTTATTAAAAAGGGGATTATCTGCAACTATAAAAGAGTGGCTAATGGCTGCTGAATATATAATGTCAAAAGGTAATCAAAATGTAATACTATGCGAACGTGGAATAAGGACATTCGAGACTTCAACCAGAAATACGCTCGATCTAAGTGCAGTCCCGGTTCTGAAACAACTAACACATCTTCCCGTAATAGTAGATCCCAGTCATGGTGTAGGGAAATGGTCACTTGTTACACCATTAGCAAAAGCTGCTATAGCTGTAGGGGCAGATGGCCTTATGATAGAAGTCCATACAAATCCTGAAGAGGCAATGTCAGACGGAGAACAGTCATTAAGGCCTTCTGACTTTAAAAAGCTGATGGATGAATTAAAACCTATAGCTTTAGCTATAGGACGAGAAATATAAATTTTCGGACCATATTTTATGCATTTTAATAAAGTAACTATATTAGGGGTTGGATTAATTGGTGCCTCTTTTGCATTAGCATTAAAAAAGTATAATCTTTGTTCTTATATATCAGGATTCGGCAGAACCGTTGAAAATCTTAAAAAAGCTAAAGAAAAAAAGATAATCGATTCCTTTCATACCGATCCTGTAGAAGCATGTGTTGATGCAGACCTTATAGTTTTTGCCACACCTGTGGGCATCTTCATTGAAATTGCAAAAAAAATATCTAACTCATTAAAGCATAATTGCATAGTTACAGATGTTGGGAGTGTAAAGGGGAAACTCATCAGAGACATGGAAAAAATAATGCCAAAGGATGTATGGTTTGTTGGGGGACATCCTATTGCAGGAAGTAACCGTTCTGGGATCGATACAGCCTCAGCAGAGATATTCAGAGGAGCAAAATGTATAATTACCCCAACAAGTCTTACCAATAAAGATGCCTTGAATAAAGTCATTAATTTGTGGGAAAATTTTGGCTCTATTATAAATATCATTGACCCTGATGAACATGATAAAATATACGCAGCTGTCAGTCATCTGCCCCATTTGGTTGCATATGAAATAGTAAACACAGTAGCAGATATCGACAGCTCCTATTTAAAATTTGCAGGACAGGGTTTCATGGACACTACAAGAATTGCTTCAAGTCCATCTGAATTATGGCGAGATATTTGTCTTTTTAATAAGGAAAATCTTCTTAAATCTATCGAGATATTTAAAAAGAATCTCGATAAAGTTAGTCAGTATCTCAGGACATGCGATTCTGATTCTCTTGAGCAGGAATTTAATAAGGCTCGGACACTGAGGGAAGGTATTGGACAGAATTGAAATCAGTAAAGCAAACAATTTTAAAGGTGAATTTTCTCCCCCCCCTGATAAATCTATATCTCACAGGGCAGTAATATTCTCTTCTCTTTCAAAAGGGAAAAGTATTATAAAAAACTTCTTAAAAGCAGAAGACCCTCTAAGAACCGTTAGCGCTTTTAGGTCTCTTGGGATTAATATTGAAGATAAAGGTCAGTATTTATTAGTAGAGGGTAAAGGTATTAATGGACTTGAAGAGCCAAACAATGTCATAGATTGTGGAAATTCAGGGACTACCATAAGATTGCTCTCAGGTGTTCTGTCTGGAAATCCTTTTTTCTCTGTTCTAAGCGGTGATGAATCTTTGAGAAAGAGACCAATGAGTAGGGTTATTAAACCATTAAGACAGATGGGAGCAGAAATTATGGCTCGTGATGATGACAGATATCCTCCTTTAGCAATTAAGGGTAAGAAATTGCAACCAATTAGATATACAATGCAGATCGCAAGCGCACAGGTAAAATCGGCAATTTTATTGGCAGGTTTATATGCTGAAGGAGAAACCGAAGTAATAGAGCCACTAAAATCGCGCGATCATACTGAGAGAATGCTACCCAGCTTTGGGGCTGAGCTTAAAATAGAAGGAAATAGTATAAAAATAAAGGGATTTCCAAAATTAAAAGAAACAGAGATTTATGTCCCCGGGGATTTTTCATCTGCAGCATTTTTTATAGTTGGTGCGCTATTAATTCCAAATTCTGATATCACGATCAAGGAAGTAGGAATTAATCCTACGAGAACAGGTTTGCTTGATGCATTGAAAAAAATGGGGGCTAATATTGAAGTTTATAATATAAAAGACTTATGTGGTGAACCTGTTGCAGATATACATTGCAAAGGAAAAACGGATTTGAAAGCTATTAATATATCGGGTAAAGAAATCCCAGCACTTATTGATGAGTTTCCTATTTTATGCGTAGCTGCAACACAAGCTATTGGTACTACCATTATTAGAGGAGCAAAAGAATTGCGAGTAAAAGAATCAGACAGGATTAGTAGCATGACAACAGAGCTAAGAAAAATGGGAGCAGAAATAGAAGAATTTGAAGATGGCTTAAGTATTAGAGGTAGAACTGAACTCAAGGGAGCATTTCTTGAAAGCCATGGAGATCACAGGGTTGCGATGGCGTTGTCAATAGCGGCTATTATTGCTGAAGGAACAACATCAATCAATGCTGTCTCATCAGTAAACATCTCGTTCCCAGGATTTTTTGAACTATTAAAGAGGTTAACTAAATAAATTTCATAAAGTAAGTAGCAAAATGTTAAGGTTACCCTGTTGCCTCACGTAAAAATCTACACAGAATGATTATTCGTTGCCTCATGTAAAATCTACTCCAACTACTTCTGCTTTTTTATCATCATTAAGGTCAATATCGGCATTGCCATTACCAGTTCAAACGGCAAAGAGGTAAGGGCAATTAAGGAAGGAGGGATTTTAAGCATCAATGATATACAGGCAGACCCCTCTGCCTATAAGGGAATTGTTACAATCACAGGGGTTGTGGCAGATAAGTCAAGATACAGGATACCTAAAGATGTCTTTTTGATGGTAGAGACCTCTGAGGCAAAGATTTGCAAGCAGATAGGTTGTGCAAGGTTTTATCTCCCTGTAAAGTATGACGGAGTGATTCCAAAGGAGTGGGATGAGGTGAATGTTACAGGGAGTTTTGCTGAAAATGGTCAAATCTTTGTAGCTACCAAGGCCCTCAAAATCAAGGTAAATTCCATAGGTTCGGGCCTTTAAAATTCCAAAGTTAAGATTTAAGACAAGATCCTCTTAAATTGACCTCACCAAATGCCCCAAAATCGATTATTTTTGGCTAATCCATATTCTACTATCCCCTAAAAAGTAACATTTTACTCTTTTATTACTATCCATCACCTCCTTTCTTTTTCAGGTTTTTTGTTCTGTAACTCTGTCCGTTTATTTTGATAACTGTACAGTGATGGGCTATCCTGTCTATAATAGCTGATGAAAGTACATTATCAGAGAATATATCCATCCATTGTTCAAAACTCTTATTTGTGCTAATTATTACTGAGCCATTTTCATATCTCTTTGATATGACCTCAAAGAAATCATCTGCACCGTAATCGGGAAGTTTCTTAAAACCCAATTCATCCATTATTAATAGATCAGGCGAAAGGTAATATCTTAGTTTCTGATAATAACTGTTGTCTGCCTTTGAGGGAGGAAATAGAGAGAGCATTGGCATATATCACTGATCCTTCGAACCATCCTGTGTTTGTTCATTGCGACCAAGGCAGCGATAGGACAGGTGTCGTCATAGCAGCATATCGTATGCGGGTAAACGGCTGGAACTTCGAGAAAGCCTATGAGGAAATGAAACGATATGGGCATAGGGACAAGCTGTTATTCTGGTGGAAGAATTCGTTGCTGTCAGTTAAAACGCTGGATTAAAAATCATGATGAATGAATTCCGGGATAAATCAATAAATAACCGACTCCCCCGCAATGTCTTCTTCCTTGGGCTCGTCAGCATGTTTACAGACTTCTCCAGCGAGGTGGCGGTGCGCACGCTTCCACTTTTTCTTTCCAAAAGCCATGAGGTTGTCATATTAAACACGGTATTTTTTGTTTTCTTTTACGTGCCGATTATCTTTACGGAGGGGGCTTTTCTTCCTCAGCGGCTATCCCATATTTAAAAAGGCACTTGCTGGTCTTTTAAACAAACAGATTACAGTGGATATAATGATGGAGGTTGGGGTTGAGGAATTAAAGGCAGGAGATATTGTTGTCGTAAGGCCTGGAGAGAAAATACCTGTAGATGGAGTCGTTGTTAAGGGTTTGAGCTCTGTGAATCAAGCCCCTATCACAGGAGAATCCATTCCTGTAGAGAAAGGCTCAGGAGATGAGGTCTTTGCAGCAGGCATATCAAAAAAGCTCGGCATTACAGAATATAGAGCAAATCTCTTGCCTGAGGATAAGATAACAATCGTGAAAAGACTTCAGGATGAGGGGCATAAAGTCTGCATGATTGGAGACGGTGTAAACGATACCCCTGCCCTTGCACAGTCTGATGTAGGTATTGCAATGGGTGTTGCTGGCACAGATGTTGCTTTTGAGGCGGCTCATATTGCTTTGATGAGGGATGATTGGTCTCAAATCTCGAAGGCATTAGGCATTGGAAGAAAGACATACAAGATTATCAGGCAGGGGATAGCCCTCGGCATAACATGGGATATAGTTACCATGGGACTTGCCTCTGTCGGGATACTTACACCGGTTATGGCAGCAGCCGTTGAGGAGCTTCCGACTCTGGCAGTGGCGGCCAATGCATCGAGACTTTTAGTCAAACAAAAGCCATATAAATCAGCTAATGCTTTTATGTAAGGAGTGTTGATTAATTTTAGCAAAACCCTATTATTGAAGTTAAATCCAAAAAATGCATTATTTGGGTAAGCTTTTGAGATGTTAGTAAAAAGGCTTTAAAGATTATTTTTTCCCCATGAAACAAAGAGCCAAAAAGATACAAATAATCATTATTGCAATTCTAATTATCGTGATTAGTTTCCTTCATTATTTCACTTGGTTACAATGACCTTTTGCTCGATGGCGTTGCAGGGAAACTTTCAGAAGACCAGATTGATGCTTTAAAGGGTATTGTCAAGTCTTTTATGCAAATTCTCTTAAAGGGTCTATTCTCAATGGT